>CAZVTL010000329.1:0-3677 GCA_964630075.1 uncultured Tangfeifania sp. | reverse complement strand
TCTCCCTGCTGTAGATCAGCAATAGCGGGGATGCCATCAGCAGCAACCCAACAAATAACTGAATAAAACCATTGTTCCTGAGTTGAATTTCCTTTTCCATTTGATTAAATTTAAATTGATACCACAATGATATCATTTTAATTTCAAATAATCAAATTTTTTCGTTAAAAATCTACCTACATTCCATGCATACTTTAACCCAAGGAAAATGGTGATTGCTTTGAAAGTATTCGTAAATTTGCAGGTTTTAAAATTCACACTGTCAAAAATTGAAAATGTCTGAAATTACTGACAATCAATATATTGAAATTAAGGGCGCCAAGGTTCACAACCTCAAGAATATCGACATCCGGATTCCAAGGAACAAGCTGGTAGTTATTACAGGCCTTTCCGGATCCGGAAAATCTTCCCTGGCATTTGATACCCTGTATGCAGAGGGTCAACGGCGGTATGTAGAATCGCTCTCTTCCTATGCCAGGCAGTTCCTTGGAAGAATGGACAAACCCGAGGTAGATTACATCAAGGGAATTCCTCCTGCGATTGCGATAGAGCAGAAAGTCAATACCCGAAACCCCAGATCCACGGTTGGAACCTCTACCGAGATCTATGATTACATGAAATTACTTTATGCCAGGGTCGGAAGAACCTATTCTCCGGTTTCAGGAGCTGAGGTGAAGCGACATGAGGTAACAGATGTTGTCAACAGCCTGCTTTCATATCCTGTTGGTACAAGAATAACCATCGTGGCACCCATGCAGATCAACCAGGACAGAGGATTGCAAAAAGAGGCAGAACTACTCCTTCAACAGGGCTTTACCCGACTGGAACTCGATGGGGAGGTAGTAAAGATGTCAGATTTGGGATCGCTTAAAAGGGAACCACAGGAGATCAATATATTGATTGACAGAATGCCTGTGACGCAGGATGAAGATTTTGCTTCTCGTTTGGCTGATTCGGTCCAGACTGCTTTTTTTGAAGGGAAAGGTGAATGTATTGTTCGTGCAACGCTGCCGGATCGGACAGATTCAAAAAAATTCTCCAACCGATTTGAGGCAGATGGAATCCAATTCGAAGAACCAACCCTTCATCTCTTCAGTTTTAACAATCCGGTAGGTGCTTGTCCTGTTTGTGAAGGTTATGGAAAGACCATTGGCATAGATGAGGATTTGGTAGTACCCAATAGGTCCCTTTCTGTATTCGGTGATGCGATCGTCTGCTGGAAAGGCGAAAAAATGGGAGAATGGAAAGATCAACTGGTTACACATGCTGCCAAATTTAATTTTCCGATACACAAACCCTATTACGATCTTTCGGCGGAGCAAAAAAAACTCCTTTGGACGGGCAATAGCTATTTTGAAGGATTGAATGCATTTTTCAAGCAGGTTGAAGAACAGACCTACAAAATTCAATACAGGGTGATGTTATCCAGGTACAGGGGAAAGACCATCTGTCCGGAATGCGATGGAACAAGATTAAAAAAAGAGGCCTCCTATGTTAAAGTTGGCGGAAAATCTGTAACAGAGCTGGTCAACCTTCCCGTGACAGGGTTGCAGGAATTTTTCAGGCAACTGACACTATCAGAAAAAGATCAGATCGTTGCAGAAAGGCTGCTGATTGAGATCAACAACAGGCTCGAATTCCTCACGGATGTAGGACTGGGATACCTAACCCTCAACCGTTTATCCTCAACTTTGTCTGGCGGTGAGTCTCAACGGATCAACCTGGCTACCTCCCTGGGAAGCAGCCTTGTGGGTTCAATGTACATCCTTGACGAACCCTCCATCGGGTTGCATCCCAGAGATACAGGAAGATTGATCAAGGTACTCCGTAAATTGCAGCAACTAGGAAACAGTGTAATTGTCGTAGAGCACGATGAGGAGATCATGCGGGCAGCCGATTATCTGATTGACATTGGTCCCCTGGCAGGGCAGCATGGTGGTGAGGTGGTATTTGAAGGAAGCCATGCAGCGTTGGAACTCAATCCGGTCAGTCAAACCGCCAGATACCTGACCGGAGCAGAAAAGATCCCGATTCCGGCCATTCGGCGAAAATGGAATGATTTCATTGAAATTACAGGTGCCAGGGAGAACAACCTGAAGGGTTTTGACGTAAAATTTCCGCTGAATACCCTCACTGTAGTTACCGGAGTCAGTGGCTCAGGCAAATCATCCTTAATTAAAAGAGTTCTTTATCCGGCACTTATGAAGCATTATGGTGGCTACGGGGAGAAAGCCGGCGATCACACAGCACTCTCCGGTGATCTTGGAAGGATTGTCTCCATTGAGTTTGTGGACCAGAATCCCATTGGAAAGTCATCCAGGTCCAATCCTGTAACCTATCTTAAAATCTACGATGAGATCAGGAAATTGTATGCAGAGCAACCAGCCGCCAAAGTCAACGGATTTACACCTTCCCATTTTTCCTTCAACATTGAAGGAGGAAGGTGTGAAGTCTGCCAGGGAGAGGGAGAGATTAAAGTTGAGATGCAATTTATGGCAGATATCCTCCTTACCTGCGAAAGCTGTGGTGGGAAACGCTTTAAAACTGACGTTCTTGATGTTTGCTACCGTTCAAAAAACATCTATGAATTGTTGGAGATGACCGTAGATGAAGCAATCGAATTTTTCAACGACAAATCTGCTGGCAAGAAAATAGCCAAAAAACTGCAACCCCTGCAGGATGTCGGGTTGGGCTATATTCACCTTGGACAATCCTCCAGCACCCTTTCCGGGGGGGAGAGCCAACGTGTCAAACTGGCCTCTTTCCTTGCCAAGGAGCGGGAGGGTGCTACCCTCTTCATCTTCGACGAACCAACCACCGGCCTGCACTTTCACGACATACACAAACTGCTTACCTCCATGAATGCCTTGATTTCCAGGGGTCATACCATTCTGGTGATTGAGCACAATCCTGAGATCATCAAATGTGCCGACTGGGTAATTGACCTGGGTCCTGAAGGAGGTGAAGCGGGTGGATACAAATTGTATGAAGGGACACCGGAAGGGCTGGTAAAATGTGCCAAATCATTTACGGGAGAATTTCTTTCAGATCACCATATCCTAGCGTAGACAGCATCTTCACTCCATCGGCCCACTTATGCAAATAATTTTATCTTTGTCGTTAGCAAAATGTAAAATAGCAGCCAATGGAAAAATTGGATAAATTGATCCGTCTCAAATCCGCCATCAAAACAGGTAATCCTGAATTAATCAGCCATGCCCTGGAAGAGATCAGAACGAAGGGAGATGATAGCTACCTTGCTCCACTGGTTCAATTGCTGCATACTTCCAATACCAGGGAGACGAAAGAGCTTGTTTACCAGCTTTTCAATGATTTGAAAAATGAAAATTCTGTTGATCAGCTCATTGAATTGTTGAAAGCAGAAAAGGACCTGGATATCCTGGAACGACTGGTTGCTTCCTGCTGGCAAAATGGGCTGAACTACAGCAAGCACCTCCCCTATTTCGTACAGTTGATCATCGATCAGGAGTTTCAGATTGCTTTTGAAGCATTTACGGTCATTGAAAATATGTATGGAAAGATCAACGATGATGTCGAACGCATCCTGATCGAAAAGATTGCTGAAGGTCTCGGTGAAGCAGAAGAACGCAAACAATACCTTCTGAAAGGTTTGCTTGAAATTATCCCCAATATCCCACTGGATCAGGATCCGGTAG
>CAZVTL010000328.1:0-3686 GCA_964630075.1 uncultured Tangfeifania sp. | reverse complement strand
CCCTCAGGATAATTTACATGCTATTTTGTGAACGATTGTGCATGAGGGTTTCATAAATGATACATTTGTATTTGATATGGCAGATCTGAAGAAACGCATAGTTTTACTTGGAACCACATGGCCCTTCAGGCCTGGGGGAATTTGCACCTTCAACGAACGGTTGGCCAGGGCCCTTGTCAGTGAAGGTCATGAGGTAATCATCTATACTTTTTCGCTGCAGTATCCAAAGTTCCTCTTTCCTGGCAAGGACCAATATTCAGACCAACCGGCACCAAAGGATCTGGATATCCGTATCAAGGTCAACTCTGTCAATCCCTTCAACTGGATCAAGGTTGGATTGGAGCTGAGAAAGCTAAAACCAGACCTGCTGATCATCCGCTTTTGGATTCCATTGATGGCACCGGCACTGGGAACCATCGCCCGGATCGTCCGAACCAACCACCACACAAGGGTTATCACATTGGCTGACAATATACTACCTCACGAGAAAAGAATTGGCGACAAGCTATTCACCAACTATTATGTCGGAAGCTCAGATGGCTTTGTGACCTTGTCGCACAAGGTGCTGGACGATTTAAAGCAAATAAGGTCTTCCATTCCGGTATTGTATACCCCGCACCCCCTGTACGACAATTTTGGGGCCGCCATCTCCCGGGAGGAGGCCTTGAAACAGCTGAACCTCGATCCAAATTACAGGTACCTGCTTTTTTTCGGTTTCATCAGGGAATACAAGGGGCTTGATTGGCTGCTCACCGCATTTGGACAGCGCGAATTCCGAAAATTTCCGGTCAAACTGTTGGTGGCAGGAGAATATTATACCTCACCCGAAAAATATGGGCAGATCATCCGAAACTACCATTTGGAAGAACACGTATTACTACACACCCACTTTATCGGTGACGCGATGGTTCCTGCCTATTTTGGGGTGGCAGATCTGGTCGTACAGCCATACAAAAGTGCCACCCAAAGCGGTGTTACCCAGATAGCCTATCACTTTGAAAAACCGATTTTGGTAACCGATGTAGGTGGATTGGGTGAGATTGTCCCTACCGGGAAAGTGGGATATGCAGTAACCCCCGATCCTGAGGCGATCGCTGGTGCGATGCTGGATTTTCTCGGGAATGACCGGACCGAAGCATTCACAAAGAACATCAAGTCAGAAAAGGTACGTTTTTCGTGGGGGAAAATGGTAGAGACGATCGAAAAACTGGATGAAGAGATTGTAAAAAATAGGTTAATTTAGGAGCTTCCCGACTGGATGAATACGGCACAAGGAAGAAGGGTTCAACCAGGGTTGTGATATTTTATACGATAGATGGATTTACAGACCGAAATAGAGAAGAGGGAGATTGAAGACCTGTTTGAAGATTTGCTGAAATCTTTTACGCGCCCGCTGACGCTGGAGAACAGGCAATTGATTCACAAGGCTTACCAATTTGCATCGGCTGCCCACATGGGTGTCAGACGCAGGTCGGGAGAACCCTATATTGTCCATCCGCTTTCTGTGGCAAAAATTGTTGTCAGTGAGATCGGACTCGGCACCAAGGCTGCCATCGCCGCTATCCTGCACGATGTAGTGGAAGATACAGATTATACAGTTCAGGATATTGAAAAAATGTTTGGCGCAAAGATTGCGCTGTTGGTCGATGGCCTCACCAAGTTATCAGGTACCTACGACTCCAAACAGGCAACCAATTTCAGGAAAATGCTGATGACCCTCTCGGATGATGTACGGGTGATCCTGATCAAACTGGCCGACCGGTTGCACAACATGCGGACATTGGATTCGATGCCACTTAACAAACAACTGAAAATCTCCTCCGAAACGCTCTATATTTTTGCTCCGCTGGCACACCGCCTTGGCCTCTATGCCATCAAATGCGAGTTGGAAGATCTTAGCCTGAAATTCAAGGATCCTGAAACCTATCGGCAGATAGAACTCAGTCTGCACAGTGAAGAGGAGCGAATCAGCTACCTTGTCCATGATTTTACCAAACCCATCCAGGCCAAACTCTACGAAGAGGACTTTGATTTTACCGTAAGCGGAAGGACCAAGTCGATCTACAGCATCTACCAAAAGATGCAGACCAAGAACATCACTTTTGAGGAGATCTATGACCTGCTTGCGGTCCGCATTGTTTTCAAGCCCAAGGAGCACCTCTCCGAGAAACGGCAATGTTTCGATATTCTCTCCCTGATTACTGATATCTATACGCCAAAGCCCGACCGTATCAGGGACTGGATCACCATACCCAAGGCAAATGGTTATGAAGCACTTCATGTCACCGTGATGGGACCCAAGGGACAGTGGGTGGAAGTTCAGATCCGAAGCGAACGGATGGACGAGATCGACGAACGGGGTTTTGCTGCCCATTACAAATACAAGGGAGACAATGCCGCCGAAAGTGAACTTGACAAGTGGTTGCACAAGATCAGGGAACTGCTGGCCAATCCTGAATCGGATGCACTCGACTTTCTGGACGAGTTCAAGCTCAATCTCTTCAGTAGTGAAATTGTCGTATTTACCCCAAAGGGGGAGATGAAAATGCTGCCAAAAGGTGCCACTGTGCTGGATTGTGCCTACGACATCCACTCAGCCCTTGGGCATCACTGCATTGGCGCAAAGGTCAATCACGCCCTGGTGCCCATGAGCCATGTACTAAAAAGCGGCGACCAGGTAGAGATCCTCACCTCAGAGAAGCAGACGCCAAAGCCGGAATGGATCAACATTGCCGTTACCGCCAGGGCCAAAACCAAAATCAAGGACTCCTTCAAACAGGAACAGAAGAAACACATCGAAGAGGGACAAAAGAAACTGACGGCACAGTTTGAAAAGCTGGGTGTCAAACCCACCTCCAACACACTCAAAAAATTGCTCAACAAATACGGTTTTCACTCAAAAGAGCAGTTGTATGCCGAGATCGGGATGGGATTGGTCTCCCTGGACAACCTGGAGGAGGTGCTCCAGACCAAATCCGAAAACAGGTTCGTAAAATTCTGGAATCTCACTTTTTCCTCCGACAAAAAAGAGGAGAAGATCGACAAAAAGAAGCCGTTCCTCTTGACGGAAGATGCCAAAAATCCCAACTGCACGTTGGCGACCTGCTGCAACCCAATCCCGGGGGACAACGTAGTCGGGTTCGTATCCGATGACCAACAAATTATCATTCACCGGAAAACCTGTCCGGAGGCGATTAAACTGATGTCGAGCAGGGGGGAAGACATTGTGCAGGCCAGCTGGAATAAATTCAAGGTCCTCTCCTACCTTACGCACCTTTATGTCAGGGGATTCGACAAACAGGGAATGGCCAACCAGATCACCAACATCATCTCCAACGAATATGGCATCAACATGCGTACCATCACCCTGGATGCACACGATGGCATTTTTGAGGGGCACCTTTACCTCTACATCCACAACACCGACAACCTGAACACTTTGATCACCAAGTTGCAGCGAATGAAGGGGATTGATTCTGTTACGAGGCAGGATATTTAAGGTGAGCCAAAACAATTACACAGAGTATAATGGAATAACAATCGAGATTTTCTTGTTTTAAGAAATTTCTGCCTTTGAATTAATTCCGAAGAGAAAAGACAAGATCACAGAGTTTAAAAATCGCTTGCGATTTTTCTCTCCGTGTACTTGTCTTCCCTCTAGCTATTTATGAAAAGGAGACCAATTT
>CAZVTL010000327.1:0-3693 GCA_964630075.1 uncultured Tangfeifania sp. | reverse complement strand
CCCGCGAAAACCGCTATCCAAAACTCGAATTTATGCGGTTGGCTCTTCCAAGAAGGGTCTATACCAACCTCCATCTGGATGTTGTTGCTGCAGCCCTTAAAAATGTCTTCGACCGCAGGCATACCATCACCACCGGCTACCGGATCCTGCAGGAAGCGCCAATTTTACGCCATTTTACGGTTCAGCTTGAGCCAATTGGCATTAGGCCGGCATAATATGGCTATTTTCCTCCATTCAAATTTCCTGTAATACCAACTTATTTGCATAGTTGCATTTGTTGATTTATTAAAATATTTGATTTTTTTCGTCAATTATTCTGATTATGGATAACTAATTTTGTACTTTTGTGGGTAGAAAAAATTAAGATTATCCAATAATTACAGGTGTATGGCTCGTGAAATAAAATTCAGTCTGGTGTATCGCGATATGTGGCAATCCTCCGGGAAATATGTGCCGCGAATTGATCAATTAACTAGTATTGCGCCAATTATCATCGACATGGGCTGTTTTGCACGTGTAGAAACCAACGGTGGTGCGTTTGAACAGGTGAACCTGCTGTTTGGCGAAAACCCCAACAAGGCGGTCAGGGAATGGACCAAACCATTTAACCATGCGGGCATCCAGACACACATGCTTGAGCGGGGACTCAACGGGCTGCGGATGTACCCTGTTCCGGCAGATGTACGACAACTTTTTTTCAAAGTTAAAAAAGCACAGGGAACAGACATCTCCCGCTCTTTCTGCGGATTAAATGATCCCAGAAACCTTGAACTCTCGGTAAAATATGCCAAAGAGGCCAAAATGATATCACAGGTTGCGTTGTGCATTACCAATTCGCCCATCCATACCACAGCATACTACCTTACCATGGTGGATAAGGTGGTGGAATTCGGGTGCGATGAGATCTGCATCAAAGACATGGCAGGCATTGGCCGACCTGCATTTCTAGGCTCTCTGGTACAATCCATCAAGAAACGGCATCCACAAATCCCCATTCAGTACCACGGACATTCCGGACCAGGTTTCTCCGCTGCATCAATGCTGGAGGTCGCGCGGGCCGGGGCCGATTATCTGGATGTGGCCATGGAGCCACTCTCCTGGGGTATGGTACATCCCGATGTCATTACCATCCAGGCCATGTTGAAAGATGCCGGCTTTTTGGTCCCTGACATCAACATGAAGGCTTACATGGAAGCCCGCTCCATGACCCAAACCTTCATGGACGATTTCCTTGGATATTTTATCGATCCGGGCAATAAAAATATGTCTTCCCTCTTGGTCGGATGTGGTTTGCCAGGTGGAATGATGGGTTCCATGATGTCGGATCTGAAAGCCATGCATGGTGCCATCAACCTCTCCCTGCGTTCACAAGGCAAGCAGGAGGTATCGCTGAACGAATTGCTCTTGTTGCTATTCAAAGAAGTTGAATACATATGGCCACTTCTCGGCTATCCTCCGCTCGTCACTCCTTTCAGTCAATATGTCAAAAACATCGCTCTGATGAATGTCATGCACATGCTAAAAGGGGAAGCCAGGTGGAGTACCATCGACAAAAATGCCTGGGACATGATCCTGGGCAAGACGGGACAGCTACCAGGCGAACTGGCCCCGGAGATTAAAGCACTCGTCAGGAGCAAAGGTCTTGAATTCTATACCGGGAATCCGCAGGATGCCTATCCCAATGAATTGGAGAAATACCGTGCCGAAATGAAGGAAAACAATTGGGAGGTTGGCGAGGATGAAGAAGAGTTGTTTGAACTTGCCATGCACGACCGACAATACCGTGACTACCGGAATGGGAATGCCAAGAAGCGTTTTGAGGCAGAATTGGAAGCTGAAAAGGAAAAAGCGAATGCACCCATCATACTGTCCCGTCCGGTCATTGAACTGCCCAGAATAGATGTCAAGACCCTCCAGGCCAAATTCCCCAATGCAAAACCAATTCAATCACCAGTTAAAGGACGGATGCTCTGGGAATACGATGCAATATACGGTTCCAAGGCTCCAAACATCGGGGAACATGTTACAGAAGGGAATGTGATTGCTTACATTCAATCAGCCTATGGAATTGATCCAGTTTACTCCAATTTCGACGGCAAGGTGATAGCCACCTATCCCAAACAAAGCGATATAGTCGAGAAAGGTGAAATCCTCGCCTTTGTTGATTAGCCCACCGGTGGCATTGAAAAGCACAAGATACTATCTCAGGGAGATCATACCAGGCATGGTTATGATCTCTTTCTTTTTCGCGGCTGCCCTTGCATAAACAGCTGATCAGAAACAAATGGCTTTCATGCAACCCCCTGATGTACCATTCAGGATGATTCCCCAAATAAGCTTTTGATCCCATCAAGTGAGCAGAGGTTCGCCTTTGCAATTCCCCATTTTTCAAAAATGAAACATAGATTTTTACTTAGAAATCAGGGTGAAAAGATACAGATTTGCCCCTTGAAAATATTGCATCAATTGAAGTTATTATGTTATATTTGTAAATAAATATTAAATTTTGTTAATTGTCATTCTGTTTTTATGAGCAGAATTCTTTGGCATTTGTTTTTTTTACTGCTGTTTTTTGTCCCGATACCTGGCCTGCCTTTATTGAAAAACAATTCCTTTGCCGCTGATAAACCCTTAATTATCAAAGGAAATATTCTTGATGCTGAAACAAAAGCAGCCATTCAATTTGCGGACATCACACTATTTTGTGTACCAGACAGTGTACCCCTCCAGCTAACGGCAACGAATGCAAGGGGTGAGTTTATTTTTGGCCAACTTAACTCCGGGGTATATACGTTACAGGTGCACTTCATGGGGTTCAAGAGATACCACTCCAATCCAATAGTTCTAACCGGCAAGGTGAATGAAACAGAAATTGGTTCCATCCAGCTTGAACTGGAGACTGTTTCGCTTGGAGAAATCACTGTCAAATCAACCACCGGGACTCCTTTGTTCCAGCCTGAAAAGAAGACGATCTATGTAGAAAACCAGCTTTCTGGCACAGGCGGGACAGCTTATGATCTTTTGCACAAGCTCCCCTCGGTAACCCTCAAGCCGGATGGGCAGCTGGCGATCCATGGAAATTCCAACCTGCTGGTCTTTGTCAACGGAAAACCCTCCTCCATGAAGGGAACCGAGTTGCTGGAATATACTACCGCTTCGGATGTAAAAAAAATCGAATTGATTACCAGTCCTTCGGCAAAATACGATGCCTCCGGGTCGGGAGGGATCATCAATCTAATTACCAAAAAGAGTTCAAAGGATGGGTTTAACGGAAATATTCATGTGGCCACTGACCAACTTGGCGGATACACTTCCGACCTTTTGTTTAACTTTAAACGTGACAAATTCAGCTTCTTTGCCGGTATCGACCACAACAGGAGAAGAAACGAAGGGGATGTCAATTATAATACAAACTACCTGACCGACCAAACCCACTTCACCCAAACAGGAATCCAAAAATCACAACGACTTAATACCGCCTTCAGGACAGGTTTTGACTATCAGCCTACCAAAACAGATTTTATATCGCTCAGCAGCCATGCGGGCATGTTTGAGACGACCAACAATGGTGTTTGGAAAACAGTGAAAACGAATTTCACCCAAACTCTGCCCGTTGAAAACCTTGCAGCCGACAGGAACAACCGCCCTGGAAATTATGGTGGAGCCGACTTGACCTACGAACACAAATTCAAG
>CAZVTL010000326.1:0-3699 GCA_964630075.1 uncultured Tangfeifania sp. | reverse complement strand
TTCTCTTGCGGGAATTGGAGTAAAATATCCCTCGCTACTCTTCCCCTATTCTACAACAACCCTGGCTTTCAAATGCCCCTACACCAATTATTAGCACTCTCCCTGTCCCTGAGTCCCCAAGTCCAATATTCTCCCTGTCCAATAGCCCTTCCTAAAAGGCTGCCCTGTACCTTCCATTGTCCTCTTCCATCAAAGAGCAGTAGGAGTCGTACCTGGAGGTGGAAATTTCTCCTTTCGAAACAGCCTCTTTGACTGCGCATCCCGGTTCATGCTGGTGGGTGCAATTGAAAAAACGGCACTGCTCCAGTAACCTGAACATCTCGGGAAAGTAGTGTGAAATTTCCGTTTTCTCCATGTCAATTACGCCAAAACCACGAATACCGGGGGTATCAATCAAATAGCTATCCTTTGCAAGAAGGTGCATTTCAGCAAAGGTAGTGGTATGTTTTCCCTGCTGGTGATGGTCAGAAATTTCGTTCGTCTTGAGCTGCAGATCCGGATTGAGGCAGTTGAGCAGGGAAGATTTACCGACACCCGAGTGTCCTGAAAAGAGGGTCATTTTGCCTTGCAATTGATCCAGCAACTGATCTATGTTGTGGTGTGTTTTGGCTGAGACCTGAAAACAACGGTACCCAATTCGCTCATAGATGGACACCAACTCCTCCAGACGCACCAAATCTGCCTCGTTGTACAAATCTGTTTTGTTGAAAACAATCCCGGCAGGTATCCGGTAGGCCTCCGCAGAGATCAGGTAGCGATCGATAAAGCCGGTCAGGGTGACCGGATAATTGACTGTCACAATCAGGAAAAGCTGATCGACGTTGGCTGCAATGATTTGGCTCTCCTTCGACAGATTGGAGGATTTCCGGATGATGTAGTTTTTCCTCGGTTCAATCTCATAAATTACACCACACCTGCCACTAGGTGTGGTATCATCCTCCTGAATCTCGTATTTGATGCGGTCGCCGACAGAAACAGGATTGGTGGTGCGGAGACCTTTCATGCGTAGTTTTCCCTTGATGCGGCAATCGATTGTATCCCCATCATCATTCCTGACCGTATACCAGCTCCCTGTTGAACGAATAACCAGACCTTTCTCCAATATGCTATATTTATTTTCAAAAGTAGTCAAATTGCGCAAATTCAACAATGCGGCAATTTGATTGGGAGGTTTGGATTGAATCAAGGAGCTTTTATTAACTTTGACCCCTGCAACATGATCATGTACAAAGAAATAATGAAGAAGTGATGAAAACGAACCGGAATTTAAAGGCAGCATTGGCACTGTCGATTGCCATCATCCTGGGATTATCGTTCTGGAGTTTCAGGACGGATCAGAAAAATTTTGCCATATCAAAAAACCTGGACATATTTTACACCCTTTTTCGTGAGCTGAATCTGTTCTATGTGGAAGAGATCCAACCGGAAAAACTGATCAAGACCAGCATCGATGATATGCTCGAATCGCTTGATCCTTATACTACCTATATTCCGGAGGAGGATATGGATGATTTCAAATTCATGACCACCGGAGAGTATGGGGGCATTGGAGCACTGATCAGCAGGAGGGGTAACCAAATCGTTGTTGCAGAACCTTATGAGGGATTTCCTGCGCAGAAGGCAGGATTAAAAGCCGGGGACATCTTTGTTGAACTGGATGGCAAGCCCGTTGCCAAGTCAACCGTCGAAGAGGTGTCAGCAGGATTGAAGGGTCCGGCGAAGAAAGCACTAAAATTGAAGATGCAGCGGCCAGATTCCAAAAAACCATATGAAGTTGAATTGGTACGGGAAGAGATAAAAATTGATCCGGTAACCTATGCCGGCATGCTGGATCAACAAACAGGATACATCAGGCTCTCCAGTTTCACGGATGGATGTGCCGACCGGATCAAAGACTCTTTTCTGGAGTTGCGTGACAAGAAAGGTGCTACACGGATGATTCTTGATCTGCGCTCCAATCCGGGAGGATTGCTTGGTGAAGCCGTCAAGATGGTTAACCTTTTTGTAAAAAGAGGCGAAGAGGTCGTGAGCACCAGGGGAAAAGTGGTGCAATGGGACAAGACCTACCGTGCAACTGAACAACCCATTGACACCTTAATGCCGATGGTCGTGCTGGTAAACAGGGGATCTGCCTCGGCTTCTGAGATTGTTGCCGGTGCATTGCAGGATCTGGACAGGGTAGTTGTGATGGGGAAAAGAACCTTTGGCAAAGGTTTGGTTCAAACAACCAGGGACCTGAGTTACAACACCAAACTAAAGGTCACAACGGCAAAGTATTACATCCCCAGTGGCAGGTGCATCCAGGCGATCGACTATGCGCACAGGGACAAGGATGGCAGCGTCGGGTCCATTCCGGACTCCCTCATGCATGAGTTTTCCACCAAGAAAGGTCGGAAAGTCTTTGATGGAGGAGGTATAATTCCAGATGTAAAAATGGAGCAGGATACCCTTTGTGATTTGGCATACAAACTCATACAGGAAAATATCGTATTTGATTTTGCCACAAAATTTGCCAACAGCAATCCCTCCATTGCTGCTCCGGATCAATTTGTAATCACAGACCAGATTTTCAACGATTTTCACCAGTTTATCCTGACCAAACCTTTCACCTACGAGTCGAGGAGCGAAAAAATGTTGAAAGGATTGATCGAAACGGCAAAAAAAGAACGCGCCTACGATGACAACAAATCGGAGTTCGAAGCGCTCGAGAAAAGACTTGTCATCAGTGTGGAGCAGGATTTGAAAAAATTCAGGAAAGAGGTCTGCAGCGTTTTGACCGACGAGATTGTCTCTCGCTACTATTACCAGAAAGGTGCTGTAATTGCCTCGTTCAAAGATGATTTGGATATTGAAAAAGCGAAATCTGTACTGGCCAGCACCAATGAATATCACGCTTATCTGCAACCAGTTGCTACCACCAACAACAGTGCCAAAAAGAAATAGCCGCTATCTGGATAACGGCTATTCCTTTATAGTTTAAAGCAATCAGCTTAGACAAAATGAAACTTTCCCGGGAATAAAAAGGTCAATCCGAACAAGATTGAGATTATAATGGCCAATAGGACAAAGAATACAATGATACCGGCTTTGTATCTTTTGTTACTCCTCACCAGTGCTTGCAATGCCAGTATCTTGGTGATCTTATCCAGCATCTTTTTTAGCGCCATCTGATCTTTCACAATGTAATCATACGCGCCAAGTTTCAAGGTATTTACAGCAACGTCCACACTATCCTGACCGGATAAAAATATAAACTCGGTCTGGGGATGGATCTTCTTAACCTGCTTCAGAACGGCTATCCCGTCAATGCCTTCCAGAAGATAATCCTGGATGACAATGTCCGGATGTTCATCAATTCTTTGCAAACACTCTTCTCCGCTGAAGAAGCTTTCAATCCTGTAAGATTTTTTGGATTGAAGATAGTTGACTATCAACTTGTTGTAAACAGGATTGTCTTCAACTATAAAAATTAACGGTTCTGTCTGTTTTTGCATGATGGTAAAAATTATGCTAAATAAAAAACAAAACACTCACTTTACAACTTTGCCAATAAAATTTTATTGCAGGAACAATGAGGTAGAAAAAAAACTGTGGTTTGACATTAGCTTTTACGTTGTGCTAGTTCTGATAGTTACAAAAAATGCAGGTAAATAAATAGCTCCTATTTGCAGAAAACACCACCTAAAACTAATTGTACAA
>CAZVTL010000325.1:0-3739 GCA_964630075.1 uncultured Tangfeifania sp. | reverse complement strand
TTGCAGGCTGGATTGCTTGTGCGCTTCTATTATCAGGCGCTGAGCTTTCCGCTAAAAGCAAACCCAAGAACTATCAGGCGGATATCGTTGTCTATGGTGGCACTTCTGCTGCCGTGATTGCCGCAGTCGAGGCTGTACATTCGGGTAAATCGGTATTGGTCGTTTCACCGGATACGCATCTGGGCGGACTTTCATCCGGAGGACTGGGTTTTACCGATACGGGAAATAAATCGGTGATAGGTGGTCTGGCCAGGGAATTTTACCACAGGGTTTGGAAGTACTACAATGACTCATCCACCTGGAAATGGGAAAAGCACGCTGAGTTTGGCAACAAAGGCCAGGGAACGGTGGCCATGGATGGTGAAAACCGCACCATGTGGATCTTTGAGCCTCGAATCGCAGAAAGGGTCTTCGAAGATTTCGTGAAGGAGAACAACATCAGGGTACTGCGAAATGAGTGGCTCGACCGGTCCAACGGTGTTAGGAAAGAGCATGGGCGAATTGTCAGCATCAAAACCCTATCGGGAATCCTGATCTCCGGAAAGATGTTTATCGATGCGACATATGAAGGCGATCTCATGGCTGCAGCGGGTGTTACCTACTTTGTAGGACGTGAAGCTGTTACTGTTTACAATGAAACCTACAATGGGGTTCAGGCTGACATCAAGGAGCGCGGACATTTTTTCAGGGATCCCATCGATCCATACAAGATTCCCGGTAGGAAAGAGAGCGGACTGCTTTATGGAATCTCTCCTGAGCCGATAGCTCCAAACGGAACGGGCGATAAAAAAGTTCAAGCCTACTGTTTCAGGGTTTGCATGAGTGACCATCCTGGGAACAGGGTCCCTTTCCCAAAACCCGATAAATATGATCCATCCAATTATGAATTGATAGCCAGGGTCCTGGATACCGGTTGGATGGATTGGTTCGCGAAATATGACCGGATTCCAAACCGGAAAACTGACACCAACAACCACGGTCCCTTCAGCAGTGATTTTATCGGGGGTAATTACGACTACCCGGAGGCATCCTACGAACGAAGGAAAGAGATTATAGCTGCCCATGAAAATTACCAGAAGGGGTTGTTGTATTTTCTGAGCAATGACCAAAGGGTTTCGGATGAGGTCAGGGGGAAGATGGGTAAATGGGGTTTGGCTGCCGATGAATTTACAGACAATGGAAACTGGCCACGTCAGCTCTACATCAGGGAAGCCAGAAGAATGACCGGCGTTTATGTCACCACAGAAAATGAGGTGACCAACAAGCGAGAAGTTCCGAGCCCGGTTGGAATGGGCTCTTACGGAATGGATTCTCACAATATTCAGCGGTATGTTACTGCTGACGGAAGGGTTCAGAATGAAGGAGATGTTCAGGTCAAGCTGAAGCTTCCCTATTCCATCTCCTATGGATCAATCCTACCCAAGCCAACTGAATGCACCAATTTACTGGTGCCAGTTTGCGTTTCTGCCAGTCACATTGCCTTTGGATCCATCCGCATGGAGCCTGTTTTTATGATCCTGGGACAATCGGCTGCATTGGCCGCTTCGCTCGCAATTGACAATGGCTTGCCTGTACAGGATATTTCCTATGCAGATTTGAAAAAGCAATTGATTGATCGGGGACAAATTCTGGTGAAAAAGGAATAGAAAAATCCACCTGCATGATTTGTCTTAAAACAGTGATTGAGGGGGCGGTTTTTCCCTGAATCCCGCATCTTTTTTCCCAAGAACAGATAAATGAAACTTTTTGCATGTATTCATTGAACTTTTCTTGTTTCAAATTGTCTGCTTACAGGTGATGAATTGTCGGAAGGGCATTTTAGCATCCAACTTGTTTCATTTCATTGGAATCATTTCAATCCTTGCAATTTTAACCATGCTCAAAGCCAAAAAGCTACTCTATTTCCCTCTTTCTGTTTTTTTCCTGGTTTCGTGTGCTGGCGGGGATAATGCGGAAAACACTGGGAAAAGAAGTGAAATTCAGATTGCGATCAAAGGATATGAGTATCCTTTGGATAGCCTGGATGCCCCAAAAGTAATTGTGGCAGGTAAACCGAAAGTCATTCGTGCTTCCAAGCCCAAAGTTACTTTGGTAAAACCACTCCCCATCCAGGGAAAGAAGCCGGTCCAAATTCCAGTATCGTCACCTAAAATCTTATTGGTTGGTCAGGATGGACTGGCTCAACCCAGGCAAATTGCTTCATCGGGTGTTACATTTCCTGCTACTATGCCTGAGATTGTAGTCTCCAAAAATCCCGGAAGTAAGGATGCAAACCCACATGGTTTCTCAATATACAGTACGATCCAGGGTCTTAAGTCCAATCAAATCAGGTGCATACTGAGGGATAAAGCCGGAAATATTTGGTTTAGCAATGAGGATGGAGTTACAAGGTTCGATGGTAAATATTTGTCTCATTTTGTCATTTCAAATGGTCTGAACCAAAGCAATATTGTATTAAGTATGACGGAGGATCGTTCCGGTTCAATTTGGTTTGGCACCTTTGGATATGGCGCATATTGTTTTGACGGTAAAAATTTTACACAATATACCGAAAGGGAGGGATTGAGTAACAACATTGTCAATGCGATCATCCAGGATACCAACGGGAATATCTGGATGGCGACTTCCGGCGGAGGGGTATCCAGGTTTGACGGCAAAATATTTACACATTATACAACGAAGCAAGGATTGGCTGGCAACCAGGTGCGTGCACTATACCAAGACAATACGGGTGACATTTGGATGGGAACCTTCGGGGAGGGTCTCTCACGGTTCGATGGTACAGGTTTTTCCAACTTCACCGTCAAAGAGGGTTTTCCTGCAACACACCTTGCCTCCATTTTACAGGATCAGGATGGGAATATGTGGTTTGGAAGTTACAGCAATGGCCTCATCAAATACGACGGGAAATTCTTTACCCAATACACTACGGACCAGGGATTGGCCAACAATACGATTTTGTGTATGGTTCAGGAAGCCAATGGTGCAATGTGGCTGGGGAGTTCGGGCGGAGGAATCTCCCTCTTTGATGGGGAAGTATTTAAAAATTTCTCGGAGCAGGAGGGTATGCCCAATGGATATATCAGGTGTGCTTTGATTGGACAATCGGGCAATCTTTGGTTTGGTGCAAGAGATGGTGGCCTGGTTGGTTACAAAAAGAATCTCTTTACCCATTATACTGAGAAAGAGGGATTGGCAGGCAACAAAGTCTATGGCATCATACAGGACCGCGGGGAAAATCTTTGGTTTTCAACCTTTGGAGGTGGGATCACGAAATATGATGGTAAGGAATTTCAAGTATATTCCTTAAATGAGACCTATTTGAACAGTTTTATTTATGCCATACTTCAGAGTCAGGATGGCAACCTATGGTTTGGTGGCGATGGTGGCGGTATCACCAAATTCGATGGAGTTAGTTATACGCAGTATACGCAGGAAGAGGGGCTGTGCAGCAATTCCATCAGGTGTATCATGGAAGATCGTGATGGAAACTTGTGGATTGGGAGTTATGGAGGCGGGGTATCAAAATTTGATGGCAGAACATTTGTAAATTACAATGGAAAGTCGGGGCTAGGTAGTGACAAGATACTTGGAATCGTTCAGGATAAGAATGGTCTGATCTGGTTTGCGACGGATAATGGGGGAATTGCATGTTACGATGGAAAAAATTTTACGCGTTATTCCGTGAGTGAAGGATTAAACTGCAACTCATTCACAAGTATTCTGGAAGATCAACAGG
>CAZVTL010000324.1:0-3746 GCA_964630075.1 uncultured Tangfeifania sp. | reverse complement strand
AGTTTATTGACTATCAGGTCGATCCTCCAAGATACAGCATTGAAGAGTGTATCGAGCGCGGACTGACTTTCAGCGTCCCGCTCAAAGCCAAGCTTAAATTGTTCTGCACAGATCCTGAACATGAGGATTTTGACACTGTTGTTCAGGATGTATACCTGGGAACTGTTCCTTATATGACTCAAACCGGTTCATTCGTGATAAACGGTGCCGAAAGAGTTGTAGTGTCCCAGCTGCACCGTTCTCCCGGAGTATTTTTCGGGCAGAGTGTGCATGCCAACGGAACAAAGCTTTATTCCGCCAGGGTAATTCCTTTCAAGGGCTCCTGGATCGAATTTGCTACAGACATCAACAACGTGATGTATGCCTATATTGACCGTAAGAAAAAGTTACCTGTAACTACGTTGTTGCGTGCAATCGGATACGAAAGCGATAAAGATATTCTCGAAATCTTTGATCTCGCAGATGAGATTAAAATTTCAAAGGCAGCCCTGAAAAAGGTTGTTGGGCGAAAACTTGCAGCCCGTGTTCTTAAGACATGGACAGAGGATTTCGTTGATGAAGATACCGGCGAGGTAGTCTCAATCGAAAGAAATGAGGTGATTGTCGACCGTGAGGTCGTTATTACCAATGACCATGTGGATGAAATTATTGAATCAGGAACCAAGACCATCCTTCTTCACAAGGAAGATGCTGTCAGCGGTGACTATGCTATTATCTACAATACTTTACAAAAGGACCAGTGTAACTCCGAGAAGGAGGCAGTTCTATACATCTACCGCCAGCTTAGAAATTCAGAACCACCTGATGAATCGACCGCCAGAGATGTGATCGATAAACTGTTCTTCTCTGAAGTGCGTTATGATCTTGGCGAAGTAGGTCGTTACCGTATCAACAAAAAACTGGGTCTGAATATTGAAATGACTACCCGTGTGTTGACAAACCACGATATCATTGAGATTATCAAATACCTTATCAAGCTTGTCAACTCCAAAACTGATGTGGATGATATTGACCACTTGTCAAACAGACGCGTAAGGACAGTCGGTGAACAGATGTTCACCCAGTTTGCAGTCGGTCTTGCAAGGATGGCCAGGACCATACGTGAAAGAATGAATGTTCGTGACAATGAGGTGTTTACACCAATAGATCTGATCAATTCGAAGACTCTTTCTTCAGTGATTAACTCTTTCTTTGGAACCAACGCACTTTCCCAGTTTATGGACCAGACCAACCCGCTGGCTGAAATGACGCACAAGCGCCGTATGTCGGCCCTGGGGCCCGGTGGTTTGTCACGCGAGCGTGCCGGTTTTGAGGTTCGTGACGTGCACTATACCCACTACGGCCGGTTGTGCCCGATTGAAACACCGGAAGGACCCAACATCGGTCTGATTTCTTCACTCTGTGTATTTGCCAAGATAAACAATCTCGGCTTTATTTCAACTCCATACAGGAAGGCAGAAAACGGGAAGGTCAATCTTAACAACGATGATGTTACCTATTATACAGCGGAGGAGGAAGAGGGCAAAATTATAGCCCAGGCCAATGCACTTATTGACGGTGATGGCCGGTTCATAAATCCAAGGGTAAAAGCCCGTCTTGATGCGGATTATCCTCTGGCAACCAGGGAAGAGGCCAACCTGATGGATGTCGGACCGAACCAGATTGCTTCAATTGCGGCATCACTGATTACTTTCCTGGAGCATGATGATGCCAACCGTGCACTGATGGGATCGAACATGATGCGCCAGGCGGTTCCGCTGATGCGTCCGGAGTCTCCAATTGTTGGTACAGGCTTAGAGCAGAATATTGCCAAGGATGCACGAATCAATATTGTGGCAGAAGGTCCGGGCTCCATCGAATATGTCGATGCAGACAAGATTGTTGTCCGTTACGACATGACTGAAGAAGAGCGTTATGTCAGCTTTGATGCCGAGACAAAAACATATAATCTGCCAAAATACAAGAAGACCAACCAGGGTACCTGTATTGACCTCAAACCGATGGTCAAAAAAGGTATGCGCGTTGAGGCCGGTGATATAATGACGGAAGGTTATGCCACAGCAGGCGGTGAGCTGGCACTGGGACGGAACCTGAAGGTTGCTTTCATGCCCTGGCAGGGTTACAACTATGAGGATGCTATCGTTATTTCCGAACGAATAGTTCGGGATGACATTTTTACATCTATCCATGTTGATGAATATTCACTTGAGGTTCGCGACACCAAGAGAGGTTCTGAGGAATTTACCTCCGACATTCCAAATGTCAGTGAGGAGGCTACCCGCAACCTTGATGAGAATGGTTTGATACGCATCGGTGCCATCGTTAAACCAGGTGATATCCTGATTGGTAAAATAACACCAAAAGGTGAATCTGATCCTTCTCCGGAAGAAAAACTGTTAAGGGCCATCTTTGGTGACAAAGCAGGAGATGTAAAAGATGCTTCGCTGAAAGCTTCTCCATCACTCAATGGTGTTGTTATTGATAAAAAACTGTTCTCCAGGGTAGTGAAAGAGAAAAAGGGCAAAGTTGCCACCAAACCGCTTCTTGAACAGATCGATCGCGACTTTGAGATAGAAACCAATAAATTAAGGGATATCCTGGTTGAGAAATTATTCAATCTTGTGAATGGCAAAACTTCGCAGGGAGTGAAAGATTATTTCAATACCGACCTGATACCGAAAGGGGTTAAATTCACCCAGAAGCAACTTCAGATGATTGATTATCTGAATGTTAATCCTGGAAAGTGGACCACTGACAAGGACAAGAATGATATGATTTATTCCCTTGTGAACAATTTCATCATGAAATACAAGGAAGCAGAAGCCGTCGCCCGCAGAAAGCGTTACAACGTTACAATCGGGGATGAACTACCTGCAGGCATCCTTCAGCTTGCCAAGGTTTATATTGCCAAGAAGCGTAAACTGCAGATTGGTGATAAGATGGCAGGCCGTCACGGTAACAAGGGTATTGTATCAAGAATTGTTCGCGATGAGGACATGCCATTCCTTTCGGATGGTACACCGGTAGATATCGTTTTAAACCCGCTTGGCGTTCCGTCCCGTATGAACCTTGGACAAATTTACGAAACGGTTCTTGGATGGGCAGGCAAAGAGTTGGGCGTGAAATTCGCGACCCCGATCTTTGACGGAGCAACTTTGGATCAGATTTCAGATTATACTGAAAAGGCAGGTGTTCCAAAATTTGGAAAGACCTGGTTACATGATGGTGAAACAGGAGAACAATTTGACCAGCCGGCAACGGTAGGTGTCATTTATATGCTCAAACTCGGTCACATGGTCGAGGATAAGATGCATGCCCGTTCAATCGGTCCGTATTCACTTATCACTCAGCAACCGCTTGGAGGTAAGGCACAATTCGGAGGTCAGCGCTTCGGGGAAATGGAAGTCTGGGCACTTGAGGCCTTCGGTGCTTCCAATATTCTGCAGGAAATCCTTACAGTAAAATCTGATGACGTGATGGGCCGTGCAAAAGCATATGAGGCCATTGTCAAAGGAGATCCGATGCCACAACCCGGAATTCCGGAGTCATTGAACGTTCTGTTACACGAACTCAGGGGACTGGGATTAAGTGTCAACTTGGAATAATTGATTTGTCTGCATCTTCTGAGATATCAGAAGGTGTCGGACTTTTTGTTAATCAAATGGTTATGTTACAAATATTTCCTATAAACTATGGCATTCAGACGAGATAACAAGGTTAAGAGTAATTTCACCAAGATCAGTATC
>CAZVTL010000323.1:0-3750 GCA_964630075.1 uncultured Tangfeifania sp. | reverse complement strand
TTGGAAAAAAAGACACCAGGACCCTGAGAGCTCAGGACTTAGTACCATGCGTACTCTATGGCGGAGATGCACCCGTGCACTTCTATGCACCAGAGAGTGATTTCCGCAAGATTGTGTACACTCCAAAAGTGTACCAGGCAGAGTTGGACATTGACGGAAAAATCTACAATGCATTCATGCAGGAGTTGCAGTTTCATCCTGTTACCGACAAGCTTTTGCACATCGACTTCCTCCAAATCCGCGACAAGAAAGCGGTAAAGATTGATCTTCCTGTTCGTTTGGATGGTTATGCAAAGGGTATCCAGCAAGGGGGCCGTTTGAAAGCCAACCTTCGCACCCTGAAGGTGAAAGGTGTTTTCAAAAATCTGCCGGATGAAATCGTGATCGACGTGACCAATTTGGGTATCTCAGAGAGCATTCGCGTAAGCGACATCAAAGTGGACGGATTTGAGATCATGAACAACAAATCAGTTCCTGTTGCAACTGTGGTAGTTACCCGTGCAGCACGTGCTGCCATGAACGCACCTGCAGCCTCAGGAAAAAAATAAGAAAAGTTGAAAGTTGAGAACTGAGAGATGAAAGTTGAGAGTAAAAATATAACTCATAACTTATAACTCATAACTCGTTTCTTATGTCTACTAATTCATAAAGAGTTGAAGTACCTGATCGTTGGCCTGGGGAACATCGGAACTGAGTACGACAATACCCGTCACAACATAGGATTTACGATATTGGATGCCTTGGCTAAGGCGTCCAATATCTCTTTTAGTGACAAGCGTTACGGCTTTGTCGCCGAGATGAAACATGCCTCCAGAACGCTTATCTTACTAAAGCCCAATACCTTCATGAATTTGAGCGGAAGGTCTGTGCATTACTGGATGCAAAAAGAGAATATACCGGTTGAAAATGTATTGATTCTGGTGGATGACCTGGCACTGCCCATCGGCAAGATCCGGGTACGTTCCAAGGGTGGTGATGCAGGCCACAACGGACTCAAAAGCATCCAGCAAATCATCTGCACCAATGAATACAGCAGGCTGAGGTTTGGGATTGGTGACGATTTTCCGCGCGGCCGGCAGGTCGAGCATGTACTTGGCAAGTGGAGCCGCGAAGAGGAGGAGATCGTCAACACCAAGCTTGAAAAATGCTTCGAAATCATCAAATCCTTCGCTACTATCGGTATTGAGCTAACAATGACAAAGTTCAACAAAGGGGCTTAAAGCAAATTTCGATTTTGGATTTTGGATTTTGGATTTTCGACTAAACCCCTCCCAACCACCAATTACACAAATTACACGAATGATACAAATGAAAGCCTAACAATCAGTCTTTTATTCTCAATCAACCAGCAACTATATCACTCTTCCCCGTTTCTCCGTTTCTCCGTCTCACGGTTTCAAAACTCAGAAATCCCATTCTCTCAGTCATTTAGGTCAATTCCGTCATCCCAGTCTCTCCGTCACTCTTCACCACTCCGTCACCTTCCCAATATCCCTCCGGTCTTTCTTTGTCGGCCGTCCGGCACCCCGGTCACGGGTAAAAAGCGAACCTGTATAGTTTACATCCAACTTTCTCAACTCCTCTTCCGAGGTCATATCCTCCATGTAAAGCGGCACCAACTTGGCTCCAACCCTTTTGCCCAGTAATTCAACAATCCGGTAGGTGTATGTAACGGGATTCTTCCTTACCAGGATGGTCTCACCGACTTTTACTACCCGGGATGGCTTAACTACCACTCCCCCAATGGTTACACGTCCCTTCTTACACTCTTCGGTAGCCAGGCTTCGGGTGGCATAGATCCTCACCGACCAGAGATATTTGTCAATACGAATTGGTTCGTCCATGCAGCAAAGGTAAGAAATTTTCGATTTTGGATTTTCGATTTTCGATTGCGCCGCAAAGAGGTATTGTCAGTAAGTGATACTGAAGCATTTGAGGTTCTAATTTTGATGGTTGCGTCATTCCAAAATCGAAAATCCAAAATCGAAAATAAATATGGGGTTAGAATTGGCTTAAACTATTTCTGTTTTTTGCTGTCAATGTTTTATTAAATTTAGCCAATTATTCACAAGCTATTCGACAAAAATGAGAATATACCGTTTTGGCATTGCCATACCACTCTTACTGGCTTTTCTTGCTTGTACCACCTACCGGATTGAGAAGTCTGAAACCGCCAATATCCGCCTCGATTCGCTGGTAGCAGCACCGTCCAGTGCTTCGGTGGAGGCTATCATCAAACCCTACCGGGACAAGGTCAATGCCGACATGACCGAGGTGCTTTGCATCTCTTCGGAGGCCATGTACGGTGGGCGCCCTGAAAGTCCGCTGACCAACTATTGTGCGGATTTGACATTGGAAGAGGCCAACAGATTTTGTACGACCAAACATCCGGGAATAAAGATGGATGTCTCTATGATCAACCGGGGAGGATTGCGCATCCCGCTGCCAAAGGGGGAGATCAAAACCATGACCATGTTTGAGCTGATGCCGTTCGAAAATGAAATTGTATTCCTAAAGCTAAAGGGTGAAGTGATGCTTGAGTTCATCAACCACCTGGCGGCACGCGGCGGAGAGGGTGTAGGTGGATTGCGCTTCGGAATCCGGGAGAACAAAGCCATTCAGCCGGAAATTGGAGGAAAACCACTCGACACAACCGGCAGCTACTGGCTGGTTACCAGTGACTACATCGCCAATGGTGGTGATGGCAGCGAAATTCTATCCAAATCTTCGGAGCGGATAGATACCGGAATCAAAGCCAGGGATATGTTCATCCAGTATTTCAAAAGAATGGGGAAAGAGGGAAAAACAGTAACAGCAAAAACAGACGGGAGGATTTACGATGCAAAATAGAAGAACTTTTATAAGAAATCTTGGTGCAGGAACGTTGGGTGTTTTTGTACTGAACAGCCCCATGCAGGCTTTTGCCAAAAGTGAGTTGATTCAACTCACCATTCTGCACACCAATGATTTTCACTCGCACATTGATCCATTTCCCAAAGATGCTCCCCGGAATGCCGGTGAAGGGGGCATGGCCAAAAGGGCTGCCATAATAGATCAGATTAGAAAAGAACAAAAAAACGTATTGGTTTTTGATGCTGGTGATATCTTTCAGGGTACTCCCTATTTCAACTATTACAAGGGGGAACTGGAGTTGAAACTGATGACCGAAATGGGGTATGATGCGGCCGCCATTGGCAACCATGACCTTGACAATGGACTTGCCGGACTCGACAGTCAACTCAAAAATGCCGGTTTCCCATTTGTAAACAGCAATTACGACTTCTCCGGAACCATCCTGGAAGGCAAAATACTTCCTTACAAAAAAATAAAAAAACAGGGAGTCAAGATCGGTGTATATGGCCTTGGTATCGAATTGGATGGCCTGGTAAGCAAAGCCAATTATGGTCAAACGAAATACCTCGATCCGTTGGAAAGGGCCTTGAAAATGGAGGAATTTCTAAAGGAAGAGAAGAAGGCAGATTTGATTGTTTGCCTTTCACACCTGGGCTACGCGTACAAAGAGAACAAGATCAGCGACGTAAAGATTGCAGCGGAGACATTCCACACAGACCTTGTCATCGGTGGCCATACGCACACTTTCCTGAAGAAGCCGGAAGGCATCACCAATAAATCAGGACAGCAGGTACTTGTCAACCAGGTTGGATTTGGTGGGTTGATCCTGGGCCGGATAGACTATTTCTTCGAAAAAGAGGGACGAAAGCATTCTAAGACAGAGGATAACATACCCAT
>CAZVTL010000322.1:0-3759 GCA_964630075.1 uncultured Tangfeifania sp. | reverse complement strand
AGGAGGGTATGAAATGTTCTTTTACAGATGAATTTCTTCATCCTGCTAATTGGCTGATATTATTAATGGATTAAACTCAAAGTATAACCCCCAATTTCTAGATCAAAAAACGAAATGTTTCAGTAGGGTTACAGTAGTAAAAGAAAAAGCCTCGATAGAAATCTGATTTTCAAATTCTTATCGAAGCTTCATAGTACCCGGGGCGGAAAGTACTTCCTAATTCCTTAACTATATTTGTTAAGATTTTTTGCGAATTCTCTTCTATTCATTTATGAGCTTGCTAAGTCTGCAATTTCTGAATGCTTTATCGAAAAACATGAATCTTTCCCTATCCTTTCCCCTAAAACAACAAAACCCACTGATAATCAGTGGGTTTTGTCAATTGTTGGTGCCCAGAACAAGACTCGAACTTGCACAAGCTTGCGCTCACTAGTCCCTGAAACTAGCGTGTCTACCAATTTCACCATCTGGGCGTGATAAGGTGGTGCAAATATATACTTTTCATTCAAAACCAAAAACACAACCAGAAAAAAAAGTTATAAGTTATGAGTTATAAGTTATGGCGCACTATCTCAATTTATTACGAATCCAATAACTCATAACTCTTAACTCATAACAGGTTCATTTGAGGTTCTCCTTCAAAAACTCGTCAAACATTGTATACAAGTGCTTCGTCGTATTTCCGCCCCTGATCCCATGGTTGCGGTTGTTGTACGACATCATCCTGAACTGGATTCCTGCCTGCACCATGGCTTCGGCAAATTCGATGGTATTCTGGTAGTGTACATTGTCGTCGGCAGTTCCGGCTACCAGCAGCAAATTTCCTTTGATGCCAGGAGCAAGGGCAATGGGTGAATTTTGCCGGTAGCCCTCCGGATTTTGGCTGGGCATCCCCATGTAGCGCTCCGTATAGACCGTATCGTAAAAATAGTGGCTGATCACAGGTGCAACCGAGATGGCAGCCTTGATCAGGTCGCCACCCTTGCAGAGGGTCATGGAGGAGATGAATCCTCCGTAGCTCCAACCCCAAATGGCAATTTTCCCGGCATCCACATAAGAGAGTTTGGAAAGGTAGCGGGCCGCCTCGACCTGATCGTTTGATTCGAGATTGCCCAGCTGACCATAGGTGCACTTGCGGAACTCTTCTCCCCTGGCACCTGTACCGCGTGGATCCACACAAACCACCAGGTAACCCTGTTGCGCCAGGTAGCTGTTCCAGTCAACGGAGAATACATCCAGTACCTGCTGAGAGTTGGGTCCGCTGTACTGGGTCATCAGCACGGGATATTTGGTGGAAGCGTCAAAATTCATTGGTTTCAACATCCATCCATTCAGCGTGATACCCTCAGAAGTGGTAAACTGAAAAAACTCTTTCCGGGGAAGCTTCATATTGGCCAGCCTGCCTTTCAATAGAGAATTGTCCTCCAGTACCCGGATCTGTTTGCCGGAAATTTCGTGCAACGTCACAAGATTTGGCGTCTGAACATTGTTGAAAGTGTTCACATAATAATTGAATCCTTTGCTAAAGTCAGCATTGTTTGTTCCTTTCTGTGTGGAAAACTGGATTTTTTTCTTTTTGTCGAAAGATATCCCATATATCTCCCTTTGCATGGGCACATTGGCTGCTGCCTGGTAATAGAAGAACTTTTTCTCCTGGTCGAAGCCATAAAATTTTATCACATCGAAGTTGCCTTCGGTCAGCTGTTTGATCTTGACACCGCTCAAATCGTATAGATAGAGGTGTTTGTAACCATTTTGCTCACTGTGTACCACAAAAGTCTTGTTATCGGGCAGGAATTGAAAGTTGTCCAGGAAATCGGTTTCGATGTAGCGGCTGTTCTTTTCGGTATAGATCTGACGGGAGTCGCCGGTATAGGGATTGGCCAACAGCAAATCGAGCCTGTTTTGAAGCCTGTTCATCCGAAAGATGCCCAAATCAGTGCCGCTGCTGGTCCAGGCGATCTTCGGCAGGTAGATATCGGTCTCCTTGCCGGTATCCATTTGAATGTTGTGTCCACTTTTGATGTCATAAGTCCAGATCTGCACCATGGAGTTCTTCTCCCCGGCCTTGGGGTATTTGAAGCTGTATGCGCCAGGATAGACGGAATTCTCCTTCAGCTCGGGTGCCAATCCCTTGTACATCGGCATGCTGTAAACCGGCACCTGTTCCTCGTTGAACTTCATGTAGGCCAATTGCTTGCTGTCGGGCGACCATTCATACCCCTTGTTGAACTCAAACTCCTCTTCGTAAACCCAGTCGGGAATTCCGTTGATGATTTTGTTGAAGGCACCATCGATGGTCACCTGCCGTTCGGTACCGAACCTCAGACTTTTCACGAACAGGTTGTTTTTTCTGACAAATGCCACCCTTTCACCATCGGGTGAGAAGGTTGCCATCTGCTGTTCTCCGCCATTGGAAAGCCTTGAAAGCGTTTTGGTAACGAAATTGTAGACAAAATAGTTGGCCGTAAATGACCTGCGGTAGATGGGCTTTCGATCTGTCATCAGCAGCACCTTGCTTTCATCGCTGCTGAACTGGTAGTCGCTGACTGCCTTGAGGGAGTCATTTTTCAGAGAGGTTAGGTCGAGCAGAATTGCCACCTTTTCACCTGTCTTGTAACTGTATTTGACGATCTCGCGACCCATATTTTCCAGGGTGGTGTAATGTATTCCGTCGTTGAGGGAGGTCAGGCCATAGACGGCCTTCTGACTGTAGGATCTTTTGATGACGACATCGTCGAGGGTCAGTTGTTGTGCCTGCAATACAAGTGTTGCAGATAATACCAGGAAGCATAAGAAATATCTTTTTAACATGACAAAGAATATAAGAAGATTAAAATTACCATCAGATATACAATCACTTACCGGATAAATTGTGAGCAATTTCCTTTGTGACTTCGTGACTTTGTGGCAGGAAAACGAAGCCACAAAGTCACGAAGTCACAAAGATCGCTCCAAGTCATTCCATCTTGAATTGCTTCCAAAAATAGGAAATTATCCCTGCTGATTGGAGCGATTTCCTGGTAAGGAACAAAAAAAATGGTCCTGCTGGAATCTTTCGGCCACAAAGATCAAAATAGATTTGACAGAACGGTGGAAGTTCGCTAATTTTGCACCTTCATAAAAAAATCAAGATGATTAAGATAACGCTACCCGATAGCTCTGTCAGAGAGTTTGATGCAGGAGTCACCGGAATGGGGATTGCTGAGGCCATCAGCAGGAATCTTGCCAAAGAGGTTCTTTCCATCACCGTCAATGGTGAAGTACGCGACCTGATGCGCCCAATTAACACGGATGCATCCATCAAATTACATACCTGGGACGACAAGGAGGGACGTGACACTTTCTGGCACTCCTCGGCCCACATCATGGCGGAAGCCATTGAGGCTTACCTTCCGGGTACAAAATTCGGCATTGGCCCCTCCATCGACAATGGGTTTTACTATGATATCGATCTGCCAGAAGGCCAGACCCTGATGGAAAAGGACCTTGCCGAGATTGAAAAGAAGATGATGGATCTTGCCCGAACTAAGGCAGATATTGTCAGATCCGAGATCTCCAAAGAGGATGCACTGAATCTTTTTACCGCCAAGGGTGATCCCTACAAGGTAGAACTGATCTCTGAACTGGCAGATGGCACCATCACCCTTTACCAGCAAGGCAATTTTACCGACCTCTGCCGTGGACCTCACCTTCCCAACACCGGTTACATCAAGGCACTGAAATTGACAAATATAGCCGGAGCATACTGGCGTGGCA
>CAZVTL010000321.1:0-3828 GCA_964630075.1 uncultured Tangfeifania sp. | reverse complement strand
CCCAGAAACGAAAGTTTTTCCACTTCAAAAGAGCAATCCGATCTAAAAATGGAAGGGCTGGATGAAAACGACGAATTCATAACAGAAACATTATCAAGAATTTACCTCAAACAGGGTCATTACCAGAAGGCAATTGACTCTTTTAAGCGGTTAAGTTTGAAATTTCCCGAAAAAAGTGTTTATTTTGCGCAGCAAATTGAAGAAATAAAAAAATTGCTTAATTAATTCCAGATGTTTACATTTATTACTGTTCTTATTTTCATTGTTTGTTTCTTAATTGTCCTGCTTGTTCTGGTACAAAATTCAAAAGGTGGCGGATTGGCGTCCTCTTTTTCCAGCTCCAACCAGGTAATGGGTGTTCGTAAAACAACAGATTTCCTTGAAAAAGGCACATGGATTCTTGCTGCAACTTTGGTAGTTCTTTGCATCGCTGCAACGGCCTTCCTTCCCCGTCAGGGTGGACAGGCAAAATCAGCCATCGAACAACAGATTCAAAGTGTTCAGGATCCAAATGCCATCCCAACTTTCCCCCAGTCGGCACCACAAAACACCTCCGACACCGCAAAGACGAAATAATCGGGTAGCTTAAAATAGAAAACAGAAGAGCCACTGCTGAACAGTGGCTCTTCTGTTTTGTGTCAACTTGGCAGAAATGCCTGACAAGAGGATGTCTGATTATTAATCTCATTATCTGCTGTTTAAGTTGCAGTGTCAATTTTAACCCAAGTAAATAGGTGTATTTTTGTCCTGAAAAGCAGTTTTATTGGCAAATTTTTTGTTTGGCACAAAATCTGATAGGATTGAGGTATAAAAAATATTTTTCACCAAATAATTATTAAATAAATTTTTTTAAAATGGCAGAACTTAAAGGTAAAATCCTTGCCGGCAAAGTATTGATCGAGCCGCAGGAAGCAGAGAAAAAAACAGCTGGTGGTATCATTATTCCAGATTCAGCTAAAGAAAAGCCACTCTCCGGAAAAGTTGTTCTGGTTGGTAGTGCAAAAAAAGATGAAGCAATGGAAGTGAAAGTTGGAGATGTAGTGTTCTTTGGAAAATATTCAGGAACGGAACTATCGATCGACGGAAAAGATTACCTGCTTGTTAACCAGACAGATGTTCTTTTCATCGCTTAATTAATTGATTGTCAAAAATTAAAATTTATTAGAAATGGCTAAGGAAATTAAATTCAATATTGAAGCTCGCGAGCTGTTAAAAAAGGGTGTTGACCAATTGGCCGACGCAGTAAAAGTGACCCTCGGACCAAAAGGCCGCAATGTAATCATCGAGAAAAAGTTTGGCGCCCCACTGGTAACCAAGGATGGTGTAACCGTTGCCAAAGAGATTGACCTGGCAGATCCATATGCCAACATTGGTGCCCACCTGGTAAAGGAGGTTGCCTCCAAAACCGGAGACGATGCCGGAGACGGTACGACCACTGCGACGGTACTAGCCCAGTCCATCATCACCGTAGGATTAAAAAACGTTACTGCTGGAGCCAATCCGATGGATCTCAAACGCGGTATCGACAAAGCGGTTCTCAAGGTAGTCGCCCACATCAAATCACAAGCCATCAATGTAGGAAACGATTACGACAAAATTGAACAGGTTGCCCGTGTTTCCGCGAACAATGATGCAGAAATTGGCAAGTTGATCGCAGAAGCGATGCAAAAAGTAAACAAAGAAGGTGTAATTACTGTCGAAGAAGCCAAAGGAACCGACACCTACGTGGAAGTTGTGGAAGGCATGCAGTTCGACCGCGGATACATCTCTCCCTATTTTGTTACAGATACTGAAAAGATGGCCACCGAGATGGAACATCCTTTCATCCTGATCCACGACAAGAAAATCGGTTCAATGAAAGAGCTGGTTCCTGTGCTGGAGGCCACCCACCAATCGGGTCGTCCGCTGATGATCATCGCAGAAGACATCGAAGGTGAAGCTTTGGCAACACTTGTTGTCAACCGGTTGCGTGCAGGTCTGAAGGTGTGTGCCGTTAAAGCACCCGGATTCGGTGACCGCCGCAAGGAGATGCTCGAGGATCTTGCCATCCTGACCGGTGGTACAGTAATTACCGAAGAGAAAGGAATGAAACTGGAAGACACCACCCTCGAAATGCTGGGTAAAGCAGAAAAAGTTACGGTCGATAAGGAAAAAACCACCATTGTCAATGGCGCTGGTGACTCTGCATTGATCTCTGCCAGGGTTGGTCAGATCAAAAAACAGATCGAAACTACCACTTCAGATTACGACCGCGAGAAATTGCAGGAGCGCTTGGCTAAATTGTCAGGTGGTGTTGCTGTTCTCTATGTTGGTGCTCCATCCGAAATCGAGATGAAAGAGAAGAAAGCACGCGTAGACGACGCACTGAACGCAACCCGCGCAGCCATTGAAGAGGGAATCGTTCCCGGAGGTGGTGTTGCACTGCTTCGTGCCATCGATTCACTCGAAGGACTGGAAGGTGACAACGACGATGAGACAACAGGAATCCTGATCATCAAACGTGCCATCGAAGAGCCAATGCGCCAGATCGTATCCAACGCAGGTGTAGAAGGTGCAGTGATCGTTCAGAAAGTAAAAGAAGGCAAAGGGGATTATGGTTACAATGCCCGTCTGGATGTTTTCCAAAACCTGTATGAATCAGGAGTAATTGATCCAGCCAAAGTTACCCGTGTAGCCCTGGAAAATGCAGCTTCCATCGCCGGAATGTTCTTAACCACAGAATGTGTGCTGGTAGAAGAGAAGAAAGACGAACCAGCAATGCCAGGCGGCGGCGGTATGGGCGGCGGCATGGGTGGAATGATGTAATTTTCGACCCAATATATAAATGACCCGCAATGGTCATTGCCAGAACGCCGGAGAAATTCTCCGGCGTTCTCTTTTACTGCCGCTCCGTTTCCTCGTTTCTCTGGTTCATTTCTCCACCCGCAATTTCCACTCTCAACTTATTGCTCAGATAATTATCTTTGCTGCCTAAAATCACACCATGGATATTTTTACCGTATTGGTTCTGGCAATTGGCCTCTCTATGGACTCCTTCGCCGTTTCCATTAGCTGCGGCCTTGCAGAACAAAAAGTCTCCTTTTCCCATGCGGTGAAGATCGCCCTGAATTTTGCCTTTTTTCAGGGCATGCTACCCATCGTGGGATGGTTCATGGGGACCAGTGTCAAAAGCTATGTGGAAGGGGTAGACCATTGGATCGCATTCGTTTTGCTGGCCTACCTTGGGGGTAAAATGATCTACGAAGGGCTCACCATGCCAACAGACAAAAAAGAGTCGAATATTTACTCCTTTCGGCACATCATGACCCTTTCCATCGCAACAAGTATCGATGCACTGGTGGTAGGCTTCTCCTATGCGCTGGCAGAAACTGAGAAGATTTTTGGCGGTGCGCTTATTATTGGTGGTGTCACTTTCTTTTTCTCCATGCTGGGTATCCGGATCGGTAAGGATGTCGGTGGCAAATTTGGCTCCAAGGTGGAAATACTGGGTGGGGTGATATTGATTGGATTAGGGGCAAAAATTTTGATTGAGCATCTATCCTAAGTGGTAATTTCCTGAAAATCTAATGATTACAAATGCCGTAAAAACAGAAGACCTCGTAAACGCAATGTTTACGAGGTCTCTTTGTAGTGGGGAACCCTGAAATATCTAACCTTTTGGAACACTTTTATCGCATCGTTGACCTGTACGATTATTTATACTGTGGTTGAAAATTGAGAAATATCATAACCTAATACCTTTACTATCTATACATTAAGTAATAGTAAATGAATGGTTCACCTTACAATCATAATTTACAATCGGTTAAGATGACTTTCGTTTTAAAT
>CAZVTL010000320.1:0-3838 GCA_964630075.1 uncultured Tangfeifania sp. | reverse complement strand
CCCTGTGTGAGGATGATAATATACCGGAGAGAACTTCTCGAACTGATAATTCCATTTACATTTCTCAAAAAGATTGTGCACATACATACAGTTTGACATGGAAGTTCGAATCTCTCCTGAAAATACATTGTTATCAACCAAGAGTGTTCCTCCATGTCCGTTCTGAAGAAATAATGCAGGAGCCGTACAATCGTAAACCACATTTCCTGTGATGCGTGTTCCCTGCGCTGACCAATCGATCCAGATTCCGGCATACTGGCCCACATCGCCAATACAAACTCTTCGGATCACATTGTTCCTGATGGTCAGGTCTACGGCATTGTGAATTTTCATTCCGCCAGTTTCGAAACCTCCAAACTCATTCTTTGTATTGATATCTTCGATAAGGTTACCTTCTATGAGGCTTCGCGCCCACCCTTTAAATCCATGAATGGCAGCCTGTCCGCAATTTCTAATTACATTGTTCCGGACAATATGATGCCCTACAGACTCCACATCAAAGCCTTCATTTTCACCTGAAGCATCGTTCCCACAAACAATGGCAGAACAACGCGCATCTGAAATGACATTGTTTTCGATGATCCAGTTCTTGCCCCAGTAAGTGCCAATTAATCCATGCTGAAACGCCCTGAAATAGGCCCAATTGGCTGCTGCATGCATCAGTTTAAAACCGCTCACGGTAATGTATTGAAGTCCTTTAATTTCAGGGAAAAACAAGCACTCGCGCACATTGATCTCGACCAGATCTTTCTTGGGATCATATCCCCTGAAATTGGCATATATTTTTGTCGAATTCTCTCCATCCTCGATGTAGAATGCCCCGGGACTGGCAGCCATGTCGAGCTTGTTGATGCGTTCTTTGAAAGAAACACCATTTACATAAACATCGCCAAGATGATAATCCCTTCCGTATCGGATATAATTTCCACTGATATTTGTTTTGAAGGGATTGAAACTTCCAAAAAATGAATCAGGTATTTCGGCAAGCCAAACATTGCCATCTTGTTTTGCCCAATTTGTCACCAGTTCAGAACCTTTTAGGATGACCTCTTCTCCCGGAGCGGCTTTGTAAGTAATGCGCTGCGTCTCGGAGACTCCGCCCCGTGGTGGTTTTACCCACTCACGATAAGTTCCGGCACGAACAATACAAACGTCGCCGGGCAACATCACATCAGCTGCTCTCTGGATCGTACGGAAAGGTAATTCGCTGGTTCCAGGATTCTGATTTTTGCCTTTTACCGAAACATAATAATCGTTAGCTGCCAGTTGGAGCGCAACAAGTAGCATTGTCAATGTAAATAAGATTTTTATCCTTTTCATACTACAATAATTTGCTTTTTAACGGCAGTATGGAACTCCATGTTGTCGAAATTAATATCACAGTCCAGGATGTTGTGAAGCAACATGTTCGTTTCATTTTTGTTTTTACAACGGTACAACCCTGTATTTTTCGCCCGCTTTGGCCTCAAATTCCAGCACTTCGCTGTTGAGATTCAAAGTTTTTACAACTTGATTTCCAGATAGCACTTTCACCGGTTGTTTGGTGCGGATTCGGCATTTGTTGGAACTTTTCGTGGCAATGACCGACTCTTTCAGCTTGCCGTTTTCCCAGGTCAGATCAACTCCATATCCGCCACGTGCCTGTAATCCGCTGATATTACCGGTTTTCCATGCCTTGGGCAGCGCCGGTAGCAGGGATATTTCACCCGAATGACTTTGCAGGAGCAATTCGGCGATTCCGGCTGTTACCCCCTGAATGGCCTGGTTTCCTTCGAAGGAGGGGGTGATTTTGCTGTCCTCCTCCCGGGGATGGATGCTGACATCCACCAGCATCCGGTTCAGAATATCGTAGGCTGCTTCGGGTTTTTGGAGCCGTGCATAGAGGTTTATTTTCCAGGCCCCCGACCATCCCAGGTATTTGTCGTCCTTGCGTTCCAGTACCTTTTCGACGGCCTTTGTTAATTCAGGGCTCTTGTAGATGGTGAGATCATCGTCGGGATAGAAGGCGAAGAGCTGCGACATATGCCGGTGTTTGGGGTCAGCCTCCTCGAAATCGTAAATCCACTCCTGCAATTGTCCCAGTTTTCCGACCTGATGGGGTGGCAGTTTTGTAAGGGCCTTTTCCAGTTGAGCCCTCAATTCAGGATCAGTTCCCAACTCCTTCCCAGCCTGGATGGTATTCCTGTAAAGATTCCTGAGGATCTGGTTGTCCATGGAGGAACCCATCGAGAGGGCAGTCTGTTTTTTGGCACCCGTCAGAAACCAATTTTCAGGACTCGAAGAGGGGCAGGTAACCAACCAGCCACTTTTAGGGTCGGTAATCATGTAATCCAGAAAGAACTGGGCAGACCCTTTGAGCAATGGATATATTCTTTTCAGGTAGGCAAGGTCCGGATTAAAGAGGTAATGGTCGTACAACTGCTGCATGATCCAGGCTCCGCCCAATGGCCACATCGAAGCATTGGGATGACCATCGGTGGGCGCTGTATTGAACCAAACATCGGTGCCATGGTGGGCGACCCATCCCCGGCAGGCAAACATCTCTTTGGCAGTGCGTTCTCCGGCTTGTGCCAATTGCTCCGTGAAAGTTAGCAGTGACTCATTCAGCCCTGATAGGTTGGTGCTTTCGATCGGCCAATAGCACTCCTGGATGTTGATATTGAGGGTCCATCGTCCCTGCCAGCGCCCTTCCATGTTGTTGAGCCAGATATTGTGGTTGTTGAAGGCCATCGTTTTTTCACGTGCACCGGCCAGCATCAGGTAGCGGCCGTATTGAAAGTATTGTGAGATAAATAGCGGGTCAGTACCTCCTTTTCGAAGGAGTTCCATCCGTTCGGAGGTGTTTTGAGCCGCTGCTTCATTGGTGCCAAGATTGATCCGGCAGCTGCTGAACAGCGGGCAATAATCGTCGGTGTGCCTTTTTTTCAGGGTTTCAAAGTTCTTGCGCGAGGCATTGGCCAGGTAGTTGTCACAACGCTCCTTCTCATTTCCGCTCACATCTTTCCAGTTTACCCAGTTGGTGGCACCCGCCATGACAAAGGTCACGGCATTGGCTCCGGAAATTTTTATTGCGGGGAGATTTTGCTCTTTTGAGATGGTAGGATAGGAGATTTTCCCCCCTTCATTTTGTACCCGAATCCTGGCCTGCCATTTTATTTTTCCGGGAATCACCCGGGCAGCATAGCTATCCTCCGTAAGTTCCCTGGTGCCTCCGTTCAGGATCAGGTCCTGCTTTTCCGTTTTGGAAACGGCAGATGGCTGAAGACTGTTCATCCATCCCGTTACATTGATACTTCCCGGTTTGCTGCTGGTTAACCGCATCACAATCACCTGGTCGGGATAGCTGGCAAATATTTCCCGCTTGTAGGAGACTCCCTCGAATTGGTAGGTGATGGTTACCATTGAACTGTCCATGCTTAATTTTCGCTGGTAGTTCTTTACCCAGGCTTCGTCGTGGCCGAAGACCAGGTTCAGATTTCCCATGGGCTGGTAATGCTGCACCCGCATGGGCCTGCTGTTGAATTGGGTGCTGATGGAATCCGCTTTCAGGTATTCCTGGTTTAGAATGCATTTTTGCATCTCTTTGAGCAGCCGCGGACCATCCGGATTGTTCGGGTTGTTCGGCCCGCCCGACCACAAAGTCTCCTCGTTCAACACGATTTGTTCCTCACTGGTTTTCCCCAACACCATCGCTGCAAATCTTCCGGTAGCAATGGGCATACCTTCCCAGTATTTGGAAGCCGGCTTGTCATACCACTAGCTCATTTCATTGGCAGAGGATGGTGCTTGTTGGGAATAGAGGCTTTCGCAAAAGAAAAGGCAAATGACGAAAAGAAGG
>CAZVTL010000319.1:0-3915 GCA_964630075.1 uncultured Tangfeifania sp. | reverse complement strand
GAGAGCAATCCGGTCATCGATCTGGGCAGGGATACCACCTTTTGCACCAAACCCCCGGTGGTGCTTGACGCAGGGGGTGGCTTTTCCTCCTGGTTGTGGTCAACCGGGGAGACGACCCAAAAGATTACGGTACATAACGGAGGGAAATATTCGGTATTGGCAGTGAACAAATATGGTTGCCAGGCTGCTGACACCATTCTGGTTGGTTTTGCTCCCCCCCCCAAATTGCAGCTGGAGAAAAAGGATCAGCTGATCTGTGGCAACAAATCCACCACCCTGAAAATATCGTCAGATCCAGGCACCTACAGCCTTACCAGTACGGATCCAAAAGTAACTGTCAATGGACTGAAAGTGGAGGTTTCCGAATATGGTACCTATCCTTTTAAATTTTCAGCATCGGCTGGATCGGGCTGTATGGCCGATACCAGTTTTACCCTCTCCTTCAACCCGATACCTACCGTCGGTTTTAATGTCAACGAAACAACCTGTTATAACCAGGTGCCGGAGGTGATTTACCTTGGAAATGCAGCGCTGGCAACGACATTTTTTACCTGGATCTTTGCCTCGGATACGATTGCCAAAGGTGTTGGATCGAACAAAGTCCAACTTTCTATCCCGGAAAATCAAACCAATACATCGTTGTATCTGAAAGTTGAGTCCAAAGGGTGTGTCAGTTCAAATTCACTTGCCCAGATTAAGCTGGCACCTGCTGTAAGTTTTATAGCTGCCGATACCGTGGTTTGTGCCCTGGAAACCGTCAAACTTACCGCCACAAGTGCAGCAACACCCCTCGACTATCTGTGGGATTGGGGGGATGGCACCAGCAACCATCAGACAGCCAATGGCACACACAGTTACGTCAAAAGTGGCCAATACGATATTCAGCTCACGGTAAGCTTTGGCAACAATTGCACCCGGACAGTGCAAAAGTCAAAATACATTGCCGTTGCAGCCATCCCAACCGTCACATTTTCACTGCAGGAGAATCAATGTCTGGATCCAGGAGTCCAGTCACTCTTTTATACTGGATCAGGTGATGAACCCGACAAGTATGATTGGGATTTGTCCGGATTCCAATCCGGAGAGTTAATTTCCAATCCGGGGAATACAAAAGGGCCATTGGTTTTTGATATGAAGACCAATCCAAGGAATAGGGTCTCCCTTCAGGTAATATCGAAACACGGATGCACCAGCGAAAGGAAGATCCTTCCTTTGCAGCGAAAGCCTGATTTTACAGTTTCAGCGACAAAGAATTCAGGATGTGCACCTTTCGATGCTGAATTCAAAGCCCTTACCAGGGATGCGGTGGATCAGGTTGATTACAAGTGGAGTTTTGGAGATGGTACAACCGGAATTGGTTCAACAGTTGCGCACAACTATGCACTTCCCAAACAAGCTTACGATGTCACTGTTGTTGCAAATTCCCAAACTACAGGCTGCAGGGATACCCTTGTCAAACAACAATGGATCAGCATCTATCCATTGCCCGACGCAACTTTTTCCGTTCAAAATCCGGAACAGTGCATTACCACTCCCTTCCGGTTTACCGCAACAGACCAGGGAGCAGGAAATCAATATATATGGAGATGGGGAGACCTTTCCTCATCTACTGGAAAAGAGGCCAGCCATACCTATTCACTGGCCGGTGATTATGACATTTTCCTGAAGGTTACCAACAGTTTTGGTTGTGCCGACTCAACAATTGAAACAGGGTTGGTCTACGCTGCCCCTGTTCCATCCATTGGTTTCTCCCTTGATCCATCGCTTTGCCTGCCGCATGGCATAGGTACTGTGAGTTATGTAGGGAATGCAAAAGAGCAGGACAAATATCTGTGGGATTTGTCTGAACTTGCTGTCACTGATGTCATCCAGTCGCCGGGAGATGGTGCGGGGCCATTGGTATTTAACCTGGTAAACAAGCCTGCCGCCACCATCTCATTGCAGGTAGTTACCAGTTTTGGATGTACTACTGAAAACAAGCGGTTGTTTGTGACAAGAAAACCTCAATTTTCCATTGGAGCAGACCGGCAAGAGGGGTGCGCACCTTTCCCTGTTACTTTCAAGGCAGAAGCAGGAGATCAAGTCGACCGCCTTGAATATGCGTGGAATCTTGGAGCTGAAGGGACTTTTACTGGGGAAAGTTTCCTCCATACCTTTGCGGATCCGGCACAGACCTATGATCTCACAGTGAAAGCTGTTTCGAAAATCACAGGATGTTCTGCTGATATTGTCCAAAAAGAGTTTATCCAGATTCATCCCGACCCAATGGCCGATTTTTTCGCAGATCCGCCATCCACCAGCAACGACCAGCCCAATGTCAGTTTTGTCGACAAAAGCAGGGATGCGATGAAATATGCCTGGAATTTTGGGGATGGCTCCTTTTCTGATTTAAAGGATCCCACCCACAAATTTGGCAAGGTAGGGATACACAAGGTCTCTCTGACTGTCTACAACCAGTTCGATTGCTCAAATAGTGCGACCCTGGATTATGAGGTTGGCCTCAGCAAAATCTATACCCCCAACGCTTTTTCCCCGGGTGCGGTAAACCCTGCAGACCGGGAATTCAAATTGTATTCCAATGGTGTCGTCGCGGAGGGATACCACCTCAAAATTTTGAGCAGATGGAACGATGTGGTATTCGAATGCCACAATGAGATCAAGGCCTGGGATGGCAAGCTGATCAATGGAGCGATGGCCCAGGCAGGGAATTACATTTGGATCCTCGAGTTTGCAGATTTTCTGGGGAGGAAACACCGGCAAATGGGGAGTGTCATGCTGGTCTATTGATAACTAGATGGTTGGAATACGCAGGGTATTGTTGAAGAGTCGTTTGCGGATGTTTCGTTCGAGGTAGAAGATCAGGGAAATTTCATGGGATCCCGTGGTGTATAGTGAAAGATCCGACAACACATAATCAAAGCTGTAACCCAACTGAAAATAGGGCGTGGCATAGCCGATCATCGCAATCAAGGCATCCGGTCGGGCAGACAGATTGTTTCGGTACCAGGCTCCGAAAGTTATCGAATTGCTAACGGCATACATCCCCAGATTCAATTGTTTGAAAACACCCTGTTGCTGGTAGATTGCGTTTGGCGACAGGGAAAATCCTTTTGAAAAAAGTGACCTCACGAATTCATGTGTTTTGGCCCCCACATGAATGGTATACTTCATCGGCAAATCTCCCATTCCATCACCATCCAGGATGGATTGGTTTGGCTCCGTCAGGTGACTGATGGTAAAGCCAAAATAGGTATCATCCTGCTGTCCCACCATGCCGAAGCTAAAGTCTGGAAAAATTTTTTGTCCATTTTCGACCGGCAACGCATAATTTCCATTGATGGAACCATTTTCCTGGTTGATCATTCCTGGAAATATCAGATTCCTGGTATTAAATTGTTTGAAAATAAAACCAGCCTGCAGTGCGGAGGTGAAAAAAAGCCGGTCGTTCACTTTGGTATGGTAGCAATAGACAAAGGAACTTTGGACTGTGTTGATATTTCCGCTGACTTCACGGTCATACAGGGTCTGAAAACCAATGGCACCCTTCAACCCGAGGACATATTTGTCGTAAGAGAGGTTGTAGGTTACAAAGGTATTGCCTGAACTGGGCCATTGGTTGCGGTAATTGGATACAATCCTTGGATGGGTGCTGGTACCCGCGAAAGCAGGATTAAGGTAAAGAGGATTGGAATAAAACTGGGAGAATTGAGGATCCTGAGCCTGAAGTGTGTTCGCGAAGAATAAACCGAAACATATCCCTACACCGGCAAGCATATTTTTTAAAGTACGCCTTGCCGGAAGTGAAGAATAGACAGCCTGGATTATTATTCGTTGCATGTGGTTGGTTTCCGATTAAAAATCTACCGGATCCTGATCCAGTGGGATATTGGGGATAATTTCAAGCAAACCTTTCAG
>CAZVTL010000318.1:0-3927 GCA_964630075.1 uncultured Tangfeifania sp. | reverse complement strand
GATACTGATCTTGGTGAAATTACTCTTAACCTTGTTATCTCGTCTGAATGCCATAATTTATAGGAAGTATTTGTAACTTAACGAAATGATAAACAAAAGCCGGAATCCGCAGAGAGATTCTCTCCGGATGCTGACCAATCAATTATTCTAAGTTGACACTTAAACCCAGTCCCCTGAGTTCGTGCAACAAAACGTTCAACGACTCCGGAATTCCGGGTTGTGGCATCGGATCCCCTTTGACAATGGCTTCGTACGCTTTGGCACGACCCATCACGTCATCAGATTTCACAGTCAGGATCTCCTGAAGGATATTGGAAGCACCGAAAGCTTCGAGTGCCCAAACCTCCATCTCCCCGAAACGTTGACCTCCGAATTGCGCCTTACCCCCAAGTGGTTGCTGGGTAATAAGGGAATATGGACCAATTGAACGGGCATGCATCTTGTCCTCGACCATGTGGCCAAGCTTCAGCATGTATATAACGCCAACAGTGGCAGGTTGGTCAAACTTCTCGCCTGTCTCACCATCGTGCAACCATGTTTTTCCAAATCTTGAAACCCCGGCCTTCTCCGTGTATTCTGAGATTTGCGCCAAAGTTGCTCCATCAAAGATCGGGGTGGCAAATTTCACTCCCAGCTCTTTTCCAGCCCAGCCAAGCACTGTTTCATAAATCTGTCCAAGGTTCATACGGGAAGGCACACCCAGCGGATTGAGAACGATATCCACAGGAGTACCGTCAGAAAGGAAAGGCATGTCTTCATCACGTACGATACGTGAAACGATACCCTTGTTTCCGTGGCGACCTGCCATCTTATCCCCGATCTGCAGTTTACGCTTTTTGGCAATGTAAACTTTGGCCAGCTGAAGGATTCCAGCAGGAAGCTCATCACCGATGGTCACGTTGTAACGCTTCCTGCGGGCAACAGCCTCTGCCTCCTTGTACTTCATGATAAAATTGTTCACAAGGGCATAGATCATGTCGTTCTTGTCCTTGTCGGTAGTCCACTTACCAGGATTAACATTCAGATAATCAATCATCTGAAGTTGCTTCTGCGTAAATTTGACACCCTTCGGGATCAGATCTGCATTGAAATAGTCCTTGACGCCCTGGGAAGTTTTCCCATTGACCAGGTTGAAGAGTTTTTCAACCAGGATATCACGCAATTTGTTGGTTTCCACTTCAAAATCACGGTCAATCTGTTCGAGTAGCGGTTTGGTGGCTACTTTCCCTTTTTTCTCTTTGACCACTCTTGAAAAGAGTTTCTTGTCGATCACGACTCCATTGAGTGACGGGGATGCTTTCAGAGAGGCATCTTTCACGTCGCCTGCCTTGTCGCCAAAGATGGCGCGCAACAGTTTTTCTTCCGGAGAGGGATCTGATTCCCCTTTTGGCGTAATCTTTCCAATCAGGATATCACCAGGTTTTACAATGGCACCAATGCGTATCAATCCATTTTCGTCAAGGTTGCGGGTCGCTTCCTCGCTGACATTTGGAATATCAGAGGTAAACTCCTCTGAACCCCGCTTGGTATCACGAACTTCAAGGGAATATTCATCCACGTGAATCGAGGTAAAGATATCATCCCGAACAATCCTTTCCGAGATCACGATGGCATCCTCATAGTTGTAACCCTGCCATGGCATAAATGCCACTTTCAGGTTACGACCCAGCGCCAGTTCACCGCCTGCAGTAGCATAACCTTCAGTCATGATGTCTCCTGCCTCAACGCGCATTCCCTTTTTAACCATTGGTTTAAGGTCGATGCAGGTGCCTTGGTTGGTTTTCTTGTATTTGGGTAATGTATATGTTTTTGTCTCAAGGTCAAAGCTCACATAACGCTCTTCGTCGGTCATATCGTAGCGAACGACAATTTTGTCGGCATCCACATATTCAATGACTCCGGCACCCTCTGCCACGATATTGATTCGGGCATCCTTGGCGATGTTGCGTTCCAAACCTGTACCTACAATGGGAGATTCGGGGCGCATCAGCGGAACAGCCTGGCGCATCATGTTGGAACCCATCAATGCACGGTTGGCATCATCATGTTCAAGGAAGGTGATCAATGAAGCAGCAATCGAAGCGATCTGGTTTGGACCAACGTCCATCAAATCTGCATCCTCACGGTTGGCAAGCGGATAATCCGCATCCAAACGAGCCTTCACCTTGTGGTTGATAAAACGGCCATCCTCATCGATCAATGCATTGGCCTGGGCAATAATCTTGCCCTCTTCCTCCTCCGCAGTGTAATAGGTAACGTCATCGTTGTTCAGGTTGACTTTACCATCTACCGATTTCCGGTAAGGAGTGGAGATGAAACCAAGGTTATTTATTTTTGCAAATACACACAGGGAGGAGATCAAACCAATGTTTGGTCCTTCCGGCGTTTCGATCGGACAGAGCCGACCATAGTGGGTATAGTGAACGTCACGAACCTCAAAGCCTGCTCTTTCGCGCGACAGACCGCCGGGTCCCAAGGCAGACATACGCCTTTTGTGCGTCATCTCAGCCAGAGGATTGGTTTGGTCCATGAATTGGGAAAGTGCATTGGTACCGAAGAAGGAGTTGATCACCGAAGACAATGTCTTGGAGTTGATCAGGTCAATCGGTGTAAACACCTCGTTGTCACGAACATTCATCCGCTCACGAATGGTACGTGCCATCCTGGCAAGTCCCACAGCAAATTGGGTAAACATCTGTTCGCCAACTGTTCTAACGCGCCTGTTCGACAAGTGGTCGATATCGTCCACATCGGTTTTGGAGTTCACCAACTTGATCAGATATTTGATGATCTCGATGATATCGTGGTTGGTTAACACACGGGTAGTCATCTCAATGTTCAACCCCAATTTTTTGTTGATCCTGTAGCGTCCTACTTCACCCAAGTCGTAACGGACTTCAGAGAAGAAGAGCTTGTCGATGACATCCCTCGCGGTAGCCTCATCTGGCGGTTCGGAGTTCCTCAGCTGACGATAAATGTAGAGTACGGCCTCCTTCTCGGAGTTGCACTGATCTTTTTGCAATGTATTGTAAATGATTGCATAGTCACCGTTCACAGAATCTTCCTTGTGCAGAAGAATGGTCTTGGTGCCGGATTCCAGTATCTCATCTACATGGTCGTTGGTGATGACCACCTCACGGTCGACGATCACCTCGTTTCTTTCGATGGAGACCACCTCGCCGGTATCTTCATCTACAAAATCTTCCACCCAGGTTTTCAGAACACGGGCAGCCAATCTTCGTCCGACAACCTTTTTCAGGGCTGCCTTGGAAATTTTGATCTCGTCGGCGAGGTCAAAAATCTCCAGAATATCTTTGTCGCTTTCGTAGCCGATCGCACGCAAGAGGGTCGTTACGGGTAACTTCTTCTTACGGTCGATGTAGGCATACATCACATTGTTAATGTCTGTGGCAAATTCAATCCAGGATCCCTTGAACGGAATTACCCGGGCTGAATACAATTTTGTACCATTGGCATGTACGCTCTGACCGAAGAAAACTCCGGGAGAACGGTGAAGCTGGGATACTACCACCCTTTCGGCACCATTGATCACAAAGGAACCGGTTTGGGTCATGTAGGGGACTGTTCCCAGGTAAACATCCTGAACCACGGTATCAAAATCTTCGTGTTCGGGATCGGTACAAAACAACTTGAGCTTGGCTTTTAACGGGACACTAAAAGTTAATCCACGTTCGATACACTCCTCGATGCTGTATCTCGGAGGATCGACCTGATAGTCAATAAACTCCAGGACAAAATTATTTCTTGTATCTGAGATAGGGAAATTCTCTTGAAAGACCTTGTAGAGACCTTCATTTTTGCGGTCTTCCGGAGAGGTTCCCAATTGGAAAAATTCTTTGAAAGCCTGAATTTGAACTTCCAGAAAATCGGGGTATTCAAATCTGCTTCGGGTGGACGCAAAACTAA
>CAZVTL010000317.1:3630-3933 GCA_964630075.1 uncultured Tangfeifania sp. | reverse complement strand
CGGTTGAGTATGGGTTTACCGAAATAGAGCCCGGGAATTATTTGGGTGATTCTGCCGCAAGTTTTTTGGCATTTTGCAAAGAGATCGGGATAAAGCCCGTTGCCAAAGGGATCAGTTTCAATGCCAGAGCGGATGTTTTGAAGAAGGAGATTGAGGGCATCCATGAATTGGAGATCAAAAATGCAATCCTCTATTGGCCTTGGCTGGTCGGTGGACCATTTGGTTTGGAAGATTGCAAAAAATCTGCCGAAATCCTGAACAAAACGGGTAGAATCTGTAGGGAAAACGGGCTGACACTCTGCT
>CAZVTL010000317.1:0-3620 GCA_964630075.1 uncultured Tangfeifania sp. | reverse complement strand
AACCACAACAAAGAGTTCATTCCCATGGAAGCCGGACTCCCCTTCGATTATCTGATGAGCCAGACGGAGCGGGATCTGGTTCAATGCGAGCTGGATATCTACTGGGTAGCCAAAGGAGGCGCGGATCCACTGGCTGTTTTGAAGAAGTACAGGGGACGGATCAAGATACTGCATGTGAAGGACATGGCTCCCGGCACCGAACAGACCTTCGAATGTCCGGGAAGCGGGATCATTGATTTTCCGACTGTTTTTAAAGAGGCACTTCATCAGGGAATTGAACATTTTATCGTCGAACATGACACGGTGAAAGATGGCATGGCCTGCCTGCAATCAAGCGGAGCTTATTTGCGAAATCTGACCATCCCATGAAGAGATTGGTTGCAAACAAATGATTGCCTTGAACAGAATTATTAATTTAAATTTGAAAATGGTGTAACATTTCGCCAACAATGTAGTCCTATGGTTAGCGAGTTTTTTTATTGTTAGCGTGATTAAATAACTTTAGTATGCGAGGCCGTTCCCAAAAGGAGCGGCCTTTTGTTGTTGGGGTAAAAAATAAAAGCTATTTTTACGTTTCAACTTGCATCTTTTCAGACAACTGATGCCGTTTCTGGACTCATGAGGTCTAATTTTTTTTTCTTTTAACAGATAATCAATATCATATAAAAACTAATCATTCGATAAATTATGACAAGCAGAAGAGATTTTTTTAGAACCACCTCCCTGGTGGTAGCAGGAAGTGTGATCGGTGGCAACCTGGTAACTGCCGGAGTTCCGAAAAAGAACAAGAAGAAGAGGGTAGGGCTTCAACTCTATTCACTCCGCGAGGCAATGGGCAAAGATGCCGTTGGCACGCTTAAGCAAGTTGCCGATATGGGTTATTATTCGCTCGAAACTGCCTCTTACGGGGATGGTAAGATCTACGGGATGTTACCGGATGAATTTACCAAAAGAGTCAAAGATCTTGGCATGCGGCTCAACAGTTGTCATTTGGGTGGGCCAAATTATACCAAGGAGACACATGCAGCTGCCATGGATTGGTGGAAGAAGGCCATTGAGGACCACTCCAGAACTGGAATGAAATACATGATCAAACCAGGCGGACTTAAATGGCCAACCAAGCTGGATGATTTGAAGATCCAAATGGATTATTTCAATGCCGTTGGTGATTTGACCGCCGATGCCGGAATGCAGTTTGGCTGGCACAACCACAACCACGAGTTTACCAAGATTGAGGATAAGGTGATCTATGATTTCATGCTGGAAAATACGGATCCCAAGAAGGTTTGTTTTGAGATGGACGTTTATTGGGTAATGAAGGGTGGTTGCTCGCCTGTGGAGTATATGGACAAATATCCGAAACGTTTCCCACTGCTTCACATCAAGGATGAAAAGGAGATCGGTGAGAGCGGACAACTTGATTTCAAAGCAATTTTTGAAAAAGGGTATGCAATCGGGATAAAGGATTGGTTCGTGGAAGTAGAGCGCTACAATTTTGATCCGGTGGTCAGTGTACAGAAGAGCTATGACTTTCTTGCCGCTGCTTCCTATGTAAAATGATAATTGTCCTATTTCCCCTTGTTTATTGGGGAAAATAGCAGGAGCCACAGCTTTTCCCTTCTTCGGTTATGTCATAGAAAAGGGAAAGACTGTGGCTTTGTTTCCTTCAGCAGATATTATAGCCCAGGAAACAGTAGGAGGATTTTCCGCACAATTGAGTGTTCAAATATTTTCCAAGGACATTTGTGTGTGAAAAAAGAGCTATATTTGAGATAGTTGCCAATTTTTTTACCTATTGGAGACAAACGCAGAATCCATGAAACGAAAATACATCATCTTTTTTATTTTCAGTCTTCCTCTTTTGATTCCAATGGTTGGTTTCATCCATTGGTGGCTGAAGGAAAGCAGACCCATGCGTGTGCTGATTTACGACATGACGGTGCCGGTGCCTACTTACGATGAGCACAATTCGTTCAGCTGGATATTGATCAATCAGAAATATACTTCTCAATTTCAATTGAACAATCCTGCAACTGATTACAAGGGATTTTTCCCATTGAAGGATTTCAAGTTTGTCACAAAGGACTTTTCAAAGCTCTCCCCGGAGGTGGTGCAACAGGTTGCAGACAGTCTGGATATGGCCTATTATACTGATACTTATGGTGTATTCTCCAACGAATGGTTGAAGAATCGAATCATCAACGAAAGATCATCCAAGATTTATGGGGGCTTGAACAGGAACGACCTTCTTTTGATAAAAAGATTTCAGGAAACGGGCAAACTCCTGCTGGCCGAGTTCAATTTCCTGGCTAACCCAACGGATTATTCCGTGCGCAGGGAGGCAGAAAAATTGTTGGATCTCTCCTGGACCGGTTGGGCTGGTAGATATTATGATACGTTGGATACCCTGGTCAATCCCGATATTCCGGAATGGGCGAAGAAACTCTATGTCAAGCAGTATAGTAAGCCATGGAATTTTCACCAGGCGGGAATACTCTTTGTCCACGAACGTGACATCGTGGTCGTACTGGAAATGGATGCCACCCTGGAAGAGGAGGTTCCATGGATCTATACCTCCAAATACGGGCAACAAAAATATGGATTACCTGCGGAGTTTACCTACCCTTACTGGTTTGATATCATGGAGTCGGGCAGTTCCAACAGGATTGTTTCGAAGTACAAGATCTACCCCAGCAAATCAGGAAGAGCGCTGTTAAAGGAGCATGGCATCCCCGATGAATTTCCATGTGTGATTGAGAACAGGGAGAAAAACTACTACTATTTCTGCGGGGATTTTTGCGACAATCCAATTCGCCTTGAGAGTGCCAAATTTTCGGGAGGCTACCTCTTTCGCAAGTTCTTCTACAACAAATACAACTACATCGACCGGACTCCTTTCTTTTGGAATTTTTACCGGCCAATGGTCATCCGAATTATGGAGGAGTACAACCAGAAACTGATCGGTAAACAGGGTTTGGGATTGGCACCCAAAGCTGCTGCAAATTAATTTCCTTTCACATTCATTTTCAGTGTAAATACGGAAGTACGGGCTGTTACAAACAAGATGTTCCGCTTTTTCCCACCGAAGCAAACGTTGGAGGGTTGCTCTGGAATCTCGATGCGGGTCAGGTGCTCACCCTTTGCATTGTAGACTGATACAGACTTGTTGGTAAGGTAGACATTTCCCTTTTTATCGATGGTCATTCCATCCGAACCTTCCGGAGCGAACAGTGTTTTATCCCTGAGTGTGCCATCGGCAGCGATGGTATATTTCCATATTTTTTTATCGTTGATATCGCTCACATAGAGTGTCTTGCCATCCGGGGTACCAATCAGTCCGTTGGGTTGTTTGTAGTCCTCGATGACCCGAATTAAATTGCCTTCGGGATTGAGATAGTAAACCCCCCTTACAGGCTGCAGCTCTTTGTGCCCCTCTTCCCAGTATTTTCGGTGGTAGTAGGGGTCGGAGAAGTAGATTCCTCCGTTTGGTGCAATCCAGAGATCGTTGGGGCCATTCAGGTGGAGGCCCTCAAAATTCTCCGCAAGTGTGCGCTGCTGACCGTTCATGGTAAATGCCACCAAACGGTTGTGCAGATCGGCACAGGTGACCAGTTCTCCCT
>CAZVTL010000316.1:0-3984 GCA_964630075.1 uncultured Tangfeifania sp. | reverse complement strand
AGCGGTAGTAGGTGCTGGACCCTTTGGCATTCCGGTTGGAGGAGGCATTGTGGTGGATGCTGATCAGCAAATCCGGATTGGCCTCCCGCAACAGCAAGGTGCGGTCGAGCATGCTCACATCGATATCTTCCGCCCTTGTCAGATAGACTTCGGCACCTTTTCTTTTCAGCTCCTTTTCCAGGTATTTGGCTATCTCCAGATTGCGGTCTTTCTCTTTGACTCCTGTCTTGAAACCAGTAGCGCCCGAATTGGATCCCCCGTGTCCGGCATCGATGGCGATCTTCAGACGACTGAGGTAAAGTTTCTCGGGCGGGCGATTGATCCTGATCACCAGGGTATTGTTTTTGTAGTAGATCGAGTAGCCCCAGTTTTGGCGGTGTTTCAATTGAATGGTGACGCGGAAGAGATTGTCCTCGAGCTGCTCGTGGTAGACATTGGTCACCTCCCTGGCCGACTTCAGCTGGGTGATCCAGTTGGTATTTCCCGTGGCGCCGTAGATGTCTACGACGATCCGGGAGGGATCGATCAACTGCATGCTCTGGTAGGGAAGCCGCTCCTCCAAGCCGATGGTGACGTAGTCCTTTTTTTCGTCTCCGTAGACTCCCCAGGAGGAGGTCAAAGAGTAGTTCTTTTTCGCCAGATCTTCCCGGAATTTCACATTCTCTTTGGGCACAAAGGCGTGGAGATTTTTTGTGAGTCGCACGATGTAATCTTCGCTGAGGCTATCTACCACCTGCAAAAGAATGGTGGTATCCAGGTAGGTCATCTTCGCACCTCCCAGCCTGTCGATGCCAGGACCAAATTTCAGGTAAGGCAGTTGCCCCTGCGTTACGCCTGTCAAAACCAGCTCCTTTGGGGAGGGAATGGTGTCGTTTTGGGCGAAAGAACTGGTGAGCGAGAGAACTCCCAGAATTATAAGTGTTAGCTTCATTATGAAGTGTTTTTAATCTATTACAGAAACATCGTTACTTTTTTCCCCAGTAGGGATTAATGTTTTTAGAAAGCAAATAATTGATAACTATTTCGTCCAGTATGGGCATTGTTGTTAAGTTAGGTAACGATGTTACAAAAACAGTAATTATTTAACCGCAGAGAGCCGCAAAGTTTTTCGCAGAGAACCGCAAAGAAATCCAGAAATAGCAATCTCTGCGGTTCTTTGCGCTTTCTTCGCGGTCCTCTGCGGTTAATTTTTTTACGTTCATAAATGCTAACTAAATGATGTTGAATGTACTGGACGAGATAGTTGTCGATTATTAATTTTCTACCCACATAATAATTCTCAGGAATATTGATTTAGGGAATTTATACAGCTTCCCAGAACACATTTATAAATACTCTTTTCCGGACTACCACCTATTTCAACTGTTTGAGGATCTCATCGATGGCGCGGTCCAGCTGGGGATCGCGGTGGTTGATTTTGTCTTCAAAGCTGTTGAGGAGCAGGATGTCGGGTTTCACACCGGTGGTCTCCAGGTCGTTGCCATCCAGGGTATAACATCCCCAGGCCGGCATGCGGATGAAGGAGCCATCCACCAAACCGACGCCACTGGTAAAGATGATCCAGCGGTAGGTTTCGTTCCCGATGACTTTACCCAGTTTCAGCGCCTTAAAGCCCTGGGCAGTCATTTCCGCATCGCTCAGGGATTGTTCGTTGATCAGCAGGACGATGGGTTTGTTGGCCGGGGCAAAATTGGGCTGCGGACTCAGTGCTCCTTCCCTGAACTTCCAATTCAGGTAGTGCTTTTGGGAGAGGAAGTTCAGGACATCGTTGTGCACATTCCCGCCTGTGTTGTAACGCAAATCAAAGATAAGCGCCTCCTTGTGGTTGAGTTCACCGGTCATGTCGATGATGAACTTCTCCAGCTCTCCCTGTCCCATGTTTTTCATGTAGCCATAGGCTATGCGACCTTTCCCCTTCTCATCGACCCGTTTCTGGTTGATATCGATCCATGCGTCGTATAGGTTGTTCCCTAATCCAGCTTGCGGATGAATTTTTGTGGTAATGATCTTTCCGTCCCTGTTCAATGTCAGACTTATTTCTTTGTCCATGGAGGGCAGGGTGAAATAGAGGTTCCTGTCTTTTGAGCCATCTACCCATTGGTTGTTCACTTTAACCAGCAGATCGCCGGGCCGAATGTCCACCGATTTTTTGTCGGCTGCACTCCTTTTTAGCAAGGACTTTACCTTCAGGGGTTCCTCGTTTTCAAAGAGGATCCCGGTCTCCATGGTGACATTCGTCAGGGCAATATTTTCGTCGTCGCCGCTGGTGCTAAAACCCTGGTGGGAAGAGTTCAGCTCCCCCAGCATGTCGTTCAGCAGGATTCTGAAATCGGCCCTGTTGTTGGCACGGGAAACATACTGCTGGTAGTGAAGTTTGATTTTGTCCCAATCGGTGCCATGGAATTTTTCATCATAGAAATTCTCATTCATCTGGGACCATGCCTCCTGGAACATCTGGGCAAACTCTTCGGACAGATTTCTCCGGAAGGTCAAACTGGTCGTAATGGCATCGACTTTGTTCCCTTCCAGGTTCAATTTGTAAACTGTACCGCCGAAAAGTACAAACATCTTGTCGCCAACTTCAGCAATTCCAAACCCGGAAGATCCCTCCGTGCCGGCAATCTTCTCTGTTTTATTTTGCTCGAACGGTTCGATGACTGTTTTCCACAAGGCGGATTTGCCCTCGGCATGGTCGCTTCGGTAGAGCACGGTGGTTTTTTCACCCTTTTGTGCCACGTACATCAGGGCCTGTGTCCCAAAGCCGGGACTCACCTGCTCCAGCCTTTCCAAAATGAGGTCCAGATCTATGTCGATATTTTTGGGTGGTTCTGTGGTCCCCTTTTTTGTTGTATCCTTTGGCGTTGCCTCCTTTTTGGCGCTCTCTTTTTTCGCAGTATCCTTCTTCTCTTCCTTGAAAAGCTCATCGAACTTGTCAATCCTGAAGGGCTCATCGATCTTTTCGAGGGGAAGCCTGTAGACTTTGGCATTGGGCATCCCGGTAGGGTAGGATGGTTTCAGCCTTTGGGAGGTAAAATAGAGGTATTTTCCATCGGGTGACCACAGTGGATCTGATTCGGTGACATCGGTATTGGTAATGTTGGTGGTGGTGTTTTCCTTGAAATTGTAGAGATAAATATCCTCCTCAAAATTTCGTTTGCCGGTAAAGAGCAGGTATTGGTCGTTGGGCGAAAAGGCGGGTGTGCTGTTTTGAAAACCCCACAACTCCTTCTTTGCGATGGTTTTGGATTCCAGTGTTTTGGTATCCAATATTCTCACCTCTTCCCTGCCGCAAAGGTAGGCGGCTTTGGTTTTGGCTTTGTTCAAGACAATTTCCCTGCAATTTTTTTCCTCTTTTGTGATTTGTTTCGCTCCACTATTCCCGTCTGCCGCTATGGTAAAAAAGTTGCTGTAGCCATTGGAGGTCTGGCTGAAGAGCAAGGTCTTGTTATCCGAAAGCCATTTTACCTCCAGCACCCGCTCTTTGCCGGATTCATTGATATTCCGGATGAATTTTCCCTCCACATCACTGACAAAGAGGGCTCCCCTGCTGACGAAACTCATTTTCTTGCCATCGGGGGAGATGTCGAAGGCCGAGATCTTTCCTTTTACATCGTAATCCTTGTCCTTTGTCAGGGTGTTGTTTCTAAAAATGTCAATTTTTATCTTCTCACTCTTTTTGGTTTTGACATCGTAGAGCCATAGTTGATAATCCTTTTCAAAGACCACTTTACCGCCATTGGCATTGACTGATGGCGTTTTTATCGAGACAGGAAACTGTGTCAGCGCTGTTTTCTTTCCATTCACAAAACTGTAGAGGTTGTACTCCTGGTTGCCCTCGTCGGAGATGAAGTAGGTGTTCCCGTTTTTATCGATGGTCGCGCCAAAGTCTTTTCCCTCCCAGGTGGTGTATTTGGTGTACTTTTTGGTGGTGGGGTGGTAGGATTGAATGTCTGGATTGTAGGCTCCCTTGTACCTTTTGCGCTG
>CAZVTL010000315.1:0-3986 GCA_964630075.1 uncultured Tangfeifania sp. | reverse complement strand
GGAAGAAAAAATTACGAAGATTTGTCAGGAATGTGGTTTGGGTGCCCAGTTTGGTGGAAAATATTTCGTTCACGATGTACGCGTGATACGCCTCCCGCGTCACGCAGCCTCCTGTCCGGTAGGCATTGGTGTCAGTTGCAGCGCCGACCGCAACATCAAGGCGAAGATTACGGAGGATGGCATCTTCCTGGAGCAACTGGAGACCCATCCCGAGCGCTTCCTGCCCAAGACCTCCCCTCATCTGCAGCCGGCCATCGAAATTGACCTGGATCGTCCGATGGATGAAGTGCGCAAGGAGCTTTCCAAATATCCGGTCAAAACCCGTCTCAGCCTCAAGGGAACGCTGATTGTTGCCCGCGACATCGCCCACGCCAAAATCAATGAGATGATCGACAAGGGCGAAGCGATCCCGGAATACTTCAAAAACTATCCCGTCTACTACGCAGGTCCGGCAAAGACCCCGAAAGGGATGGCTTCAGGAAGCTTTGGTCCAACCACTGCTGGCCGCATGGACAGTTACGTGGAAAAATTTCAGTCGCTGGGCGGTTCACTGATCATGCTGGCCAAAGGAAACAGATCCAATCAGGTGACCGCTGCCTGCCAAAAATATGGTGGTTTCTACCTGGGCTCCATTGGTGGGCCTGCAGCAATTCTGGCCAAAAACAGCATCAAATCGGTGGAGGTAATCGACTTTCCCGAATTGGGTATGGAAGCCGTCAGGAAGATCACGGTAGTTGATTTTCCTGCTTTCATCATCGTCGACGACAAGGGGAATGATTTTTTTGCTGCGTTGAAATAGTATGGAACTAAGAAGTTGCTTATAATTATTACACAGAGGATTTATAATTCCACAATGAAATTTAAATAGTTTTGAAATTGACGCTTGCCGCAAAAATACATTAGGAAAAAACGAGGCGCACAGAGAGAAAATCGCATGCGATTTTCCAACTCTGTGTTACTCTGGGGTTTCTCTTATGAGATTACCCAATTGCAGAAACTGCCATAAACCTATTAGCATTGATTAATAGATATTTAAACTCTGTGTAATAATTTCAAACAGTCTCTTACAATACATTATCTAAATGCCGGCACCTGGAATTAACCTTCCAGTGCCGGCATTCTTATTTAGAGTAACAAAATAATGGGTGTGCAGTATAAAAGGATTAATTGAAACAATCAATTATTTTCTATTCACCCTAAAATAACAGAAAATGGCAACAGTAAACGTCTATTTAAACTTTGATGGCAATTGTGAAGAGGCCTTCACCTTCTATCAATCCGTTTTCGGTGGTGAATTTTCCTACCTGGGAAGGTTCAAGGATATGCCTGTTCAGGAAGGCGCCACAGCCTGCACACCTGAGATCGGGGAAAAAATCATGCATGTTAGTTTGCCGATCAGCAAGGAGACCTCCATCATGGGCAGCGATGTGGGCGGAGAATGGGCGCCCGCATTTGTTTTGGGAAACAATTTCTCCATCTCAGTGACCACCACCAGCAAGGCAGAGGCAGACAGGTTGTTCAGCGGACTTTCAGCAGGGGGTCAGGTTACCATGCCTTTGGAGAATACCTTCTGGGTAGACTATTTTGGCATGTTTACCGACAAATTCGGGGTCAACTGGATGATAAGTTTTGCCACAGTGTAGAATAAATGCATTAAAAAATCTACCGTGAAAAAAGTACTGATCGTACATGCGCATCCCGAACAACAGTCGTTTTGTGCTGCACTGAAAGGTGTTGCCCTGCAACACTTTACCGAAAAGGGGGATTTGGTCCAGGAGAGTAATTTGTATGCCATGTGTTTTGATCCGGTTGGAGACCAGCGGGATTTCAAATCCCTCAGCAATCCCGAATTCTTCAAATACCAGCTGGAGCAGATGCACAGCTGCAAAACAGATGGTTTCTCAGAAGAATTGAAAGCCGAGATGGACAAATTGGTCTGGTGCGACCTGCTGATCTTCAACTTTCCCCTGTGGTGGTTCGGACTTCCGGCCATCCTCAAGGGTTGGGTCGACCGGGTATTTGCCATGGGACTGGTCTACGGCGATGGTCGTGGAGTCTATGAGAACGGAACCTTCAAGGAGAAAACGGCCTTTGTGACCATGACCACCGGCGGACCAGAAATGGCTTATACTTCTTCCGGGAACGGGGATATCAACACCATTCTCTATCCGGTACACCACGGTATGTTCTATTTTGCAGGCATGACCGTACTGCCTCCATTTATCAGCTGGGGTCCGGCAAGGATGGTGCCGGAGCAGCGAACCGCCGAATTGGAGCGCTACAAAGCCTACTTGCAGGGAATTGAAAGCCTAAATCCCATATATACAAACAGATAGAACAAAATAAAATATCTTTCGAATTTTTTTTGCGTTTTGCTCCCATTTTTTTTGTGAAAGCAAAAAAAGGGCTATATTTGCAACACTTTTAAAGAAAGAAGGGAGCTTAGCTCAGCTGGTTCAGAGCATCTGCCTTACAAGCAGAGGGTCGCTGGTTCGAATCCAGCAGTTCCCACACACTTAAAGAGAACAAAATCAGAGGATTACAGAAGGTTTAAGCCGGAAGTGATCCTCTTTTTCGTGCAATAGGTTGCTAAAAATTGCTGTTTTTTGCTTATATTTGATGTAAATCATGTGCTAAAAATGTGTAAAAAATGGCCAAAGTATCTCTTGCAATCATTCCAAATCGTCCAAATCGTCATGGTGAATATGTTGTGATGCTTCAAATAGCCGCACATAATAAAAGTATTCGTACCGCAACTGATGTAACTGTCTTGAAAGAATACTGGCTTTCGAAAGAAGGATTGGTTTTGGGAGGCAAATCTGGAGACAAACTCGCCTTATCAAAAAACGTTCGTCTTACACAAATAAAAAATGGATGTGAAGTAAAGATCATAAATAACCAGGAGCGGGCTAATAAAATGGATGTACAAGCCCTGAAAAAATTCCTTCTCTCGGAAGATGAAGTGGTCAATACCGATTTCTTCTCCTACTGCAAGGCAAGAATATCAGAACAGCAAACCCTTGGTAGGAAAAAAAGTGCTGAACTATTGCAAAGTACTGCAGAGAAAGTAAAGGATTTCTGGGGAAGCTCTTCGCTTGACTTTTCCGATATCAATATAAGATTCCTGCAACAATTCGAAGGCTACTGCCTGCGGACCAAAAAGAAGGTCAAGGGGAAAAAGATAGAAAAGGAGACAGAAAAAACCATGTCAACAAATGGTGTGGCTGTTTACCTTCGCAACATTCGCACTATCCTTAACCAAGCTATCGCTGATGATCTTACCGATAGTTACCCCTTTAAAAAATTCAAGATTCATACTGAAGTAACTCGTAACAGAAACCTCTCCGCTGAAGAGATTCGCTTGATCCGGGACTATGCAGCACCTGACCGCCGGCAGGAAATCGCACGTGATTTCTTTATGCTACAGTTTTTCTTACTTGGAATTAACACTTTTGATATTTTCTGGATGCCCAAATCTGGAATGGTAGGTGATCGGCTGCAGTTTAATCGTGGTAAAACGGGCAAATTTTGTAATATTAAGATTGAACCTGAAGCACAAGCACTGATTGACAAGTACCGTGGGCAGAAATATCTTTTGTGGTTTGCAGATCAAAGCTCACCCGAGCGCACAGAAGGACAAAGCAGCAAACATGCGCGCAAGAGCGGATTTCAGTACAAGGATGAGGCCGCCTTCAATAAAATGATCAATCCAAATCTTGCCAAAATTCAGACTGCCTTGAAAATCAATCCAGGGGCTAAAATTACAACTTATTATACCCGTCACTCAATGAGTAGCATCATGAGGGAGATTGGGGTTTCGGTGGATGATATATCACTCTGCCTCTCCCACTCCTCCCCCGATCACAAAACAACTCACATTTATATTAACAAAGATTTTGAGAAGGCTGATTTAGCTAACCGTAAGCTGATCAACCATATCCAGGGTATCGAAGAAAAAACTACAAAAAGTCGGGCGAGGAAAAAAA
>CAZVTL010000314.1:0-3987 GCA_964630075.1 uncultured Tangfeifania sp. | reverse complement strand
TTAGCGGAAAGCTCAGCGCCTGATAATAGAAGCGCACAAGCAATCCAGCCTGCAAGGAAGAGTCTTGAAGTAAAAACACGATTTTTCATGAAAGTATACTATAGGTTAATTACTGTTGTCAGCCATTGCGAACAGGATCAAAATCCAGCATCTAAAAACACCCTTAAATTAGTGAATATTGGTTTAGCCTACCCAGTAAGGATCAATATTTGCCTAAAAATTAAAGACGAATCAAATTTTGCTCAAATCACTCAAAATGATGCCCTTAATCTTATAGATAAAATGACAAGTCCTGAACTTAATACGATATGAATACCAGTCCCAATTATTTATCATGATCCTTTTGTGAAACATTCAAGTTGTTGCCAGACAAATTTCAGCATTTGAAAAGAGGATAAGAGTCTAAAAGAGCGACACTTCCAGGGTCACATGCTGACAGAAGGGGCAAGATCTATTAGTGAAATTGAAAGATACCAGAGGTTTATCCATACAATAAATGATTTCAAAAGTGAATTTTAAGCGAATTTGTAATTTACCTACGGGTTTGATCTATTCTCCAATTTCCTGCACAAATTTTGTTTTTTTCGCTATCTTGGCTTAAAATATTTCAAACCATGGGTGGTCAGAACAGAAGTGAGGTTAAAGTAGGTGCCGAAGTGGGTATCGTGTTGAAAGAGGACCAACGAACCAACAGAATCACCGAAGGAGTTGTGAAAGATATCCTGACAAACAGCCAATTTCACCCCCATGGAATCAAAGTAAGGTTGACCACCGGCGAGGTGGGAAGGGTTAAACTCATCAAGTAAAACCACAAGTTCTCAATGAATACAGCCTCGCTAAAGGTGATCAAAACGGAACTGGGCAGAATCCATCCTGCACGATTGGCAGAACTATGTCTCCAACTGGCCAAATACAAGAAAGAGAACAAAGAGCTGCTGACCTATTTGCTTTTCGATGCATTTGACGAGAAGGCCTACATTGCTGAAGTAAAACTCTTGACCGACAATCAATTCTCGGAGATCAACAAGAACAACAGCTATGTTGCGAAGAAGTCCATCCGGAAAATCCTTGCCATGGTCAACAAACAGATTAAATTTTCAGGCTCGAAGCAGACTGAAGTGGAACTCTTGCTCCATTTTTGCAAAAAGCTAAGGAAACAGGGTATTCCTTTGCATGCCAACAGTACATTGGGGAACCTCTACCAGCGACAACTGCTCAAAATAGACAAAAGCCTTGCCTTGCTCCACGAAGATCTGCAGTTCGATTATGCAGGAGAACGAGGGCTTTTGTGAAAACAGGACAACCAGTAAAAACCGCTATATGCAAAAGTCAATAAACATTTGGATGGTGATTTTGGCAATCATTGTTGCCTGTCATGCACAGAGTCAGGAGCTTCAGGTTAGCTCACCCGATCAGAAAATTGTTGTCACCATCAGCAACACAGATCTCCTTCATTACAAGGTCGATTTTGGCACCCGAAACCTGGTAACAACCTCTCCACTCGGCTTTGAGTTGAAAGGGGAACCGGCCTTGAATGGCAACTTCACGGTAGTGGATCAAAAACTTGAAACCATCCGCGAAACCTGGCTACCCGTAGTCAAGTCGAAACATACAGAAGTTTTAAACCACTGCCAGGAGCTTCGGTTGAAACTCAAAGAAAAGACGGGATTAAGAAGAGAGCTGGAGCTGCAGGTCCGCGCGTACAACGATGGTGCCGCTTTTCGCTACAAACTTCCCAGGAGCGGCCAGATCGGAGTGCGGAAGATTATCAAAGAGCTGACCGGTTTTTCCATCCCCGGAGATCCCAAGGCCTGGATCGTTGAATATGGAAAGTATGCAAGCTCGCAGGAGAGTGAGTTTTTCGAACATCCGGTTAGTTACCTGACAGACAAATCCATTGCCGGATTACCCATGCTGATGGATTTCGGACAGGATTGCTGGATGGCCATCACGGAAGCCAAAATAGACAATTATCCTGGATTCTACCTGGGCACAAGCGGAGCCTCCAACCAATTGACCACCAAACTGGCTCCCCTGCCGGGGGAAGCAGAAGATGGAGTTAAGGCACTGTTTGGCGATGACCTTTTCACTCCCTGGCGGGTAATGATGGTAGGCAATACACCCGGGAAGCTGATAGAATCCGAATTGATCCAGAACCTCAACGATCCCTGTGCACTACAGGACCCATCCTGGATCAAGCCGGGGAAAAGTGCCTGGGACCATTGGTGGAGTGGTGAGGTCAAAATGGAGATGCCGGTCATCAAACAGTACATCGATCTTGCGGCAGAAATGGGCTGGCCCTACATGCTAGTCGACTGGCAATGGTATGGTCCGTTCAAGATTCCGGAGGCAGACATCACCAAATGGGCACCCCAGATCAATTTGCAGGAGATTATCAGTTATGCCAGGTCCAAAAATGTCAGGATCATCCTATGGATCTACTCCAGTGATGTAAACCGAAATTCGGCCTACAAGAAGGCTTTTCCGCTCTACCACCAATGGGGAGTGGCCGGGGTGAAAATTGATTTCATGGACCGCGATGACCAGGAGATGGTGGAGTGGTACCATGAGATCATCCGATGTGCTGCAGACAATCAGCTGTTGGTTGATTTCCATGGAGCCTACAAACCGGACGGCATCATTCGAACCTATCCCCACATGATTACCAGGGAGGGAGTCATGGGGAACGAGTACTATAAATTCTCCACCAAAATGAGCCCGGAACACAACGTCAAGCTGGCCTTTACCCGGATGCTGGCAGGCCAGATGGATTACACCCCCGGAGGATTCTTGAATGTTACGAAGGAGCAGTTCAAAAAGCAAACCCCAGCATTGGTCTGGAATACCCGCGCCGCAGAATTATCGAAATTCGTTGTGTACGAGAGTCCGCTGACCGTGGTGTGCGATCACCCCAACCATATCCGGAACCAGCCAGGAGCCGATTTCCTCAAAATTGTGCCGACGGTATGGGATGATACCCGCTTCATGGGAGGGTATCCCGGTGATTTTGTGGCCATGGCCAGGCGCAGTGGCGAAGAGTGGTTCATTGGTGTCCTGAACAACAGTGTGGCTAAAAAGCCGGAGCTTAAACTCGACTTTCTTGCAGAGGGCAAATACGAAATGAGCTGTTGGGCCGATTCCAAAGAATCAGAAAATGATCCAAAGCAACTTCAAATGGGAAAGCTTTCCGTTCAAAAAGGAGATACCATCCAGGTTACGATGGTGAGAAACGGCGGATTTGCTGCAGTGATAAAAAAGGTGGTCAACTAATGGTTGAAACTGGAAAATTGCAAAGATCCCTCCTGCGGGTGAATGCTTTACCTAATTTCGGGTAGTGAGGTTTCTCAAGCTTTCCAATGTTTTCAGCGGATTTATCACGATCACGCTGTTGGCAATCCATGCAGGGATCTCGCCAGCTGGATCGGCATGAAACTGATAGACAACCTGGATCGTATTGGGGGCAATCTCCTCCAGATCCCAGAAACCTGTACCGTTGTGTACCCTGACAAACTCCTTGTACTCTGCCTTGTAATCACCCCTTGGAATCAATTTAATCTGCGCACGTTTTCCATCCTCCGAAAAGGTAGTGGTGGCCTCGTAAATGGCATCCCTGTCGGCAACCGGCCATGGAGCTTTGATGGTAATGTAATGGATGTCGCTGTATTTTCCCCGCTGTTCAAGGACCTTTGCACTACCGCAATTCGGAAAGTTGACAGGATAATTCTTCACATCCATGATCACATCCAGTACTCCTGTCAGGGTAGTTTTGGGAATGATAACGACTCCCCTGAACTCCTCAAATGGGGAACCTGCGATGTTCCGGGTAAAAATCTTCACACCGGACTCTTCCTTTCTAAGTTTCCAATCCGTATTGACGCTGGTATTAAGACCGATCAGTATAAAATTGACAAGCAATATTCTTATAAACAACATATGAAGCAACTAAATTTTGAGGCCTGGCAGACCTGGGTGAAACAAAAAACAACC
>CAZVTL010000313.1:0-4028 GCA_964630075.1 uncultured Tangfeifania sp. | reverse complement strand
GAACGTAAAAAACCAGGACAACCAAAAGCACGCAAGAGATTCCAATTCTCGAAACGTTAATCGATTCAAACACTTTTTATTTTTAATAACAGGTTTAGCATCTAAATTTTCCGGACTTCCCAAGCGAACTACCGGGAAATTGACTGAACAGAAAGTAAACAAATTATTATGCCAAGAACAGAATTTAAGCAGTTGCTGGATGCAGGCGTTCATTTTGGACACCTGAAACGCAAATGGAATCCAAACATGGCTCCTTACATCTTCATGGAGAAGAATGGGATTCATATCATCGACCTGCAAAAAACAATTGTAAAAATTGATGAAGCTGCAGATGCACTCAAGCAAATCGCCCGTTCAGGCCGCAAGGTCATGTTCGTTGCGACCAAAAAACAGGCTAAATCAATTGTAGCCGAGAAAGTATCCGCTGTGAACATGCCTTACGTTGTTGAGCGTTGGCCCGGTGGTATGTTGACCAACTTCCCAACCATCCGCAAGGCGGTAAAGAAGATGTCGACCATCGACAAGATGATCAAGGACTCCAGCTGGGACAACCTTTCCAAGCGTGAAAAACTTCAGATTTCCCGTCAAAGGGCCAAACTGGAGAAGATATTGGGTTCTATTGTTGACCTTACCCGTTTGCCTGCCGCCCTGTTCATCATTGATGTGATGAAGGAGAAAATCGCAGTTCGCGAAGCTCAGCGACTAAGTATCCCAATCTTCGGAATGGTAGATACCAACTCTGATCCCAATGGAATCGATTTCGTCATTCCCGCGAACGACGACGCTTCACAATCCATCGACTTGATCGTTGGTGTGATGTGCGACGCAATCAAAGATGGTCTTTCTGACCGTAAAGTTGAGCGTGAGAACGACGACAAGGATGAGAAGCCGCTTTCAACCCTGAAGAAAGGCCGGAAGGCTGTTGCCAAAATCATCGTTGAAGACGATGAAGAGGTAGAGGAGGTTGACGACAAGGAAGAGATCCTTGACGAGGAGCTCGACGCAATTCTGGATGACGAGGAAATTGCAGATGAGGAAGAGGAAGATCTTCCTGAGGAGGTAAAGTAATTATTTCAATAAATTCAAAATATTTATTCTGAGATGGAAATTAGTACTGCTGATGTAGTCAAATTGCGCAAAGCAACCGGCGCCGGAATGATGGATTGCAAAAATGCCCTGACGGATGCCGAAGGAAACTTTGACCGCGCGGTAGAAATTATCCGCGAAAAAGGTAAACTGGTTGCCAGCAAACGTGCCGACAGAGAATCATCTGAAGGTGTTGTTTTGGGCAAAGTATCTGCCGACCAAAGTTTTGGAGCGATTATCTCCCTCAATTGCGAAACAGATTTCGTAGCCAAAAACGACAACTTCGTTGCCCTGACCCATAAAATCTTGGATCAGGCACTGGAGAACAAAAGCACCAGTCTGGATGCTGTAAAAGCATTGAGCATGGATGGACGCACCATTGGAGAGCAGGTAATGGAACAAACTGGTATCATCGGAGAAAAGATTGAATTGCCTTTCTACGAATGTATCGCTGCTGCCTTTGTTGTACCCTACATCCACCCCGGAAACAAACTGGCTACGCTGGTTGGTTTTAACAAAGTGGTGGACGTTCAGGTTGGTAAAGATGTTGCCATGCAGATTGCTGCCATGAGTCCGGTGGCCATCGACAACGAAGATGTGGCTCCGGAAATTGTTGAACAGGAACTGAAGATTGCCAAGGAAAAATTCCGTTTGGAAGGCAAACCTGAGAATATGCTTGACAAGATCGCCCAGGGCGCATTGAACAAATTCTTCAAGGAAAGTACCCTATTAAACCAGGACTTTGTGAAAGACAACAAGATGACGATCCGTCAATATCTTGGAAGTGTGGACAAAGACCTTAAAGTAACTGCGATCAAGCGTTTTACATTGAACGTCTGATCATGGTATTCCCCCTGATAGTAAAGCCTCCAATTGGAGGCTTTTTTTTTGCATAACAGCTTTTTTATTGGTTGAAATGTCGCTGCAATAGGTCAAAATAGGGTTTGTAATCAAATTTTTTAACTTAAATTTGTAAGGATAATAAAGCTAAAATGATAAAATACAACAGAGTATTATTGAAGTTGTCAGGAGAATCACTTCAAGGTAAATTGCAACACGGTATTGATACTGATGTTCTGGCTGATTATGCCCTTCAGATCAAGGAAATAATTTCCATTGGAATAGAAGTCGGGATCGTTATTGGCGGGGGAAATATTTTTCGCGGTTTGAGCGGTACCTCCAAAGGGTTCGATCGCTGCAAAGGTGATCAAATGGGCATGCTGGCTACGGTGATCAACAGCCTGGCCCTCGCTTCGGCGTTGGAATCCCTGCAAATAAAAGCCAGGGTTCTGACTGCCATTGCGATGCAGCCAATCGGAGAGTTCTATACCAAAGAGCTGGCCATCAAGGCGCTGGAGAAGGGCGAGGTCGCTATTTTGGCGGCAGGTACCGGTAATCCGTTCTTTACGACAGATACAGCAGCCTCCCTGCGCGCCATCGAGGTAGGTGCCGATGTGATGCTCAAAGGAACCAGGGTCGATGGTATCTATACCTCAGATCCGGAGAAGCATGCCGATGCTACCAAATTCGACAAGATCTCTTTCGATGAGGTCTATTCCAGGGGACTTCGGATCATGGACCTTACTGCGACTACACTCTGCAAGGAGAACGACCTCCCCATTATCGTTTTCAACATGGATAAGAAGGGGAATCTGTTGAAGGTCGTACATGGCGAACCGGTTGGAACCTATGTGTACAACGGATAACCCAAGATGTAAACTGTACTTTTCTATAAAAGTTGTAAATATTTTGCTGTATGAATGAGGAAATTCAAATGTTGATTGACGAGACCATCGAAAGGATGGAGCATGCGATTGCCCACCTCGATCATGAACTTGCCCACATCCGGGCAGGTAAGGCATCCACCAGAATGATTGACGGGGTTAATGTTGACTATTACGGCGCTATGACCCCACTTCCTCAGGTGGCCAATATCAGTACGCCGGATGCACGTACCATCGCAATTCAGCCATGGGAAAAAAAAATGATTCACACCATCGAACGGGCAATTATCAATTCAAACCTGGGATTTAATCCCGAAAATAACGGAGAAATCATCCGGATAAATGTTCCTGTGCCTACCGAGGAGCGTCGCCGTAGCCTGGTTAAGGACGCCCACAAGGAGAGCGAAACGGCCAAGGTGAGTGTCCGTTCTGCCAGAAAGGATGGCAACGATTTCCTCAAGAAATTGCTGAAGGCAAAAGAAATCTCCGAGGATGAGGAGAAGGTAAGCATCGAACAAATTCAGGAACTTACCGATAGCTATACAAAGAAAATAGACTTGATGTTACAGGCAAAGGAAAAGGAGATACTGACCATCTGATCCGTATCTCCTTTTCTTACTGTTTTTTGATCAGCAACCAGATGTCGCTGTATTTGGGAAATTCACTCCTGACCTCGGCAATTCTTGCACGGGCCGCAGACTCCTGGTCGTAATTGTTTCCACAGACACGGTACATGCCATTTTCGTTCATCACAATCAGTGGCTTGAAATTTTCTGCAGTAAGGGTCTCTTTTAACCGTTTTGCATTCTCCAAAACAGAGAAACTTCCCATAATTACGAAGTACTTGTTGGTTCCATAATTGTCTGTTTCACCTTCAGCAACTGAAAATCGTTCCTCTTTTGAAGCTACATTGACAGGTTTGACCTGCTTTGGCGCCGGAACATCCTTGACAGGAGCAGCACTTTCCTGAACAACAGGTTGTGGTTTGGGAGCTATTTTTTGGGTTTTACATGCTGCCAGTAAAACAAGGGCAATAAGTAAAAAAAACAAATTTAGATTTCTCATATTCTTGGTAATTAATTATATTTAACTGATTCGGAATATCTTGAGCAAAATCGACAAAAATCAATGATTTCCGCTAAATTACATTTTTTTTACAATAGAGAGCGGTTCATAATCGATCTTTTGAGAATTTCATTAGAATAAAGGCATGGATTG
>CAZVTL010000312.1:0-4034 GCA_964630075.1 uncultured Tangfeifania sp. | reverse complement strand
TAACTCATATCTCATAACTCATCACTCATTATGCTTAGCTTAAAATTCATTCAGGAAAACCCGGAATTGGTCATCGAAAGGCTGGCCGTTAAACATTTCGATGCACGTGAAATCGTACAGCAGGTACTTGCGCTCTACCAGAAACGCAACGAATACCAGCTCGAAAGTGACAGTTGCAAGGCCGAGATGAACCAACTGTCGAAGGAGATCGGATTGTTGTTCAAGGAAGGCAAGAGTGAAGCTGCCAACAAGGCGAAGGAGCGAACCGTTGTGCTGAAGGAGCTGATCCGTCAGCACGATGAGGATTTTGAATCCATTGATGCCCAGATGGCAGCCTTGCAGGTGCAGATGCCCAATTTGCCTGCTTTGCTGGTTCCCCCGGGTAGAACACCGGAAGATAATCTGGTGGTGGCAATCGGTGGAGTCATACCCCAGTTGCAGGAGGGGGCAAAACCCCATTGGGAACTTGCAGCACAATACGATTTGATTGACTTTGAACTGGGAGTGAAGATTACAGGAGCAGGATTTCCCGTTTACAAGGGCTTTGGTGCCCGTATTCAGCGAGCTTTGATCAATTTCTTCCTGGACCAGGGCAGGGCAGCCGGATACCTGGAGGTGCAACCTCCTTATGTGGTGAATGCTGATTCAGGATTTGGTACCGGACAGTTACCCGACAAGGAGGGGCAGATGTACCATTGCCAGGTCGACAATCTCTATTTGATTCCAACGGCAGAAGTGCCTGTGACCAATATCTTCAGGGATGTGATTGTGGAGGCAAAGGATCTCCCGATCAGAACCACTGCCTATTCTGCCTGTTTCCGCCGGGAGGCAGGTTCCTATGGCAAGGATGTACGTGGATTAAACCGATTGCACCAGTTCGACAAGGTGGAGATTGTCCAGGTGGCACATCCCGATAAATCCTATGAATCTTTGGATCAAATGGTGGCTTATGTACAGTCGCTTGTCGAGAAGCTGGGCTTGCCCTACCGGATTCTGCGCCTGTGTGGGGGGGACATGAGTTTTACCTCTGCACTGACCTACGACTTTGAAGTGTGGTCGGCAGGGCAGGGTAGATGGCTGGAGGTCTCTTCGGTATCCAATTTTGAGTCTTTCCAGGCGAACCGGCTGAAACTTCGTTACCGGGAGGAGGGCAACAAGAAACCGCAACTCGCCCACACCCTGAACGGCAGTGCGCTTGCATTGCCCCGAATCGTGGCCTCCATTCTCGAAAACTACCAGACTCCGGAGGGAATTCTCGTTCCCGAGGTGTTGGTGCCTTACATGGGATGCCGCATTATTAATTAGTTTGAAATGTTTTTATTGTTTGAAGGGTTTGAAAAGTTAACGAACATTGGGCTGATTGGTAATAGAATGAGTCTCTTGCCTCTCCGAAGGGGCAGAAGTGTAGCGTTGATAAGCTCTTAAGATATCTTATTTCTTAGGCATTATTTAGAAATAAAATTAATCTAAGTAATGCACCAATATAAATGTCGCATTTTTTTCTTTGCGATCCTTGCGTGCTTTGCGCGATACAATTGGCAAGTAGGCGGGAAGGAGAGACGTATAACTACGACATTATATTGTTCTTGGAACTTGATTGAGAAACTAATTTTTTGCTTAATGTTTTGAATGCTAAGTTGTATTTACCTGCTTTGACGTAGTGAATTGAGAAAGGGTGTTCTTCATTCACTGTATACCTAATCGAATTAAACCCTTCAAACATTTCAAACAATTTCCTATAAAACATTTGCATACTTCAATTTATATTTAGATATTTGTCTAAATATCTATTCGTAATGAACATCTTTTTCAAGGCACTGAACGATCCAACCCGTCGGGAGATACTTGAGCTCCTCAACAAGGGAGACCTGACTGCCGGAGAGATAGCCGACAGGTTCAGCATGACAAAGCCAAGCATTTCCCATCACCTCGATTTGCTGAAGCAGGCGGATTTGGTGGTGAGTATCAGGGAAGGACAATACATCAAATACTCGATCAATACAACTGTATTTGATGGGGTGGTGGTATGGCTGATGCAGTTTAAGAAAATGTGAAAATTGGGAAATGTGAAAATGGGAAGAGGAGACGATGGGGGAATGCAGGGGCTGCCTTGTGTGGCAGCCTTGCAAGTTGTAAGATTCAATTGTCTGGTATAGTTCAAAATGGTCAAATCTGTACTATCCGTCCAACGAGACCAACGATTTTTTTAGTAAACAAGGAGATAATTTTTAATAATTTAACAATGAAGAGATTAGCATCTATTTTATTTTTTTTAATGACGGTATGCAGCGCATACGGTCAGGAGATTACAGGTCAGTGGCATGGTGTTTTAAAGGTTCAAGCCATGCAGTTGAGAATCGTCTTTAATATTTCCAAAAGTGGTTCCGGATACAGTTCCACCATGGATAGTCCGGACCAGGGAGCGAAGGGCATTCCGGTTACGTCGACTACTTTTGAGCAGTCCAAGTTGAAACTGGAAATTCCGGCTGCCCGGATTGAGTACAATGGAGAATTGAAGGAGCAGGTGATAGCTGGTACTTTTAAGCAAAGTGGGATGGAGTTCCCCCTGACGCTTACCAGAATTCCGATTGGGAAACAGGAGACCAGCAGAGCTCAGAATCCGGTGAAACCCTATTCCTACAACGCGGAGGAGGTTACCTTCACCAACAGCAAGGCCAACATTCAATTGGCTGGTACCTTCACATTCCCGAAGAGGGAAGGCAAATTCCCGGCAGTTATCTTGATCTCGGGGAGTGGTCCCCAGAACAGGGATGAAGAGTTGATGGGTCACAAGCCATTCCTGGTGCTTTCAGATTATCTTACAAAAGCTGGGATTGCTGTTCTCCGATTCGACGACCGGGGAGTGGGCCAATCCAAGGGAGATTTCAAAAGTGCCACAACTGTTGATTTTGCATCGGATGTTGAGAGTGCCATTGACTACCTGAAAACCAGAAAGGAGATCCTAGCCAACGGCATAGGTTTGGTAGGTCACAGTGAAGGCGGGATCATTGCGCCCATGGTAGCCGTACAGCCGGGTAAGGTGAACTACATTGTGTTATTGGCGGGTACCGGGATAAGGGGGGACAAATTGTTGTTGCTTCAGCAGGAGCTTGTTGCAAAGGCTTCAGGAACTAAAGATGCTGAAATTCAACAGACGAGGGAGGTCAATGCAGGGGCTTTTGAGATCCTGTTAAAATCCTCTTCTGCCGAAGCAGCCAAGCCCGATTTGAAGCGTTATTTGTCTGCCGCGATGAAAAAGTATCCGGACGATACCAAACCCAAGGGAATGACAGAGGATGAATTTATTGCATTACAGTTGAACCAGATCACTGCACCATGGATGTACTTTTTTATCAGGTACGATCCTTCGGTGGCGCTGGAGAAGGTGAAATGCCCGGTATTGGCACTCAATGGGGAGAAAGATTTGCAGGTGCCAGCCAAAGTAAATCTTCCGGCCATTGAAAAGGCCTTGAAGAAGGGTGGCAACCAGCATTTTACCACCAGGGAGTTACCCGGTCTCAACCACTTATTTCAGGAGTGTAAAACCGGCGCACCAACCGAATATGCCACGATTGAACAGACCTTTTCTCCTGTAGCTATGGGAGAAGTCGCAAAGTGGATTTTACAGCAAACAAAATAGGTTATTATCCTCAGCGTTAGAAATTTACTCAAACTATAAAATTAGAATCATGAACAAAGAAAAACTATTGAGGGAGCTGGTGATTGTTGTTCTGACAGTCGTGCCTGTTATTTACCTGTTTGTCAACTGGAATTTACTGCCTGAATCGATGCCAATCCATTTTGATGCGAAGGGCACTCCGAATGGGTTTGGATCCAGATGGGTCTATTTCTTTCTCCCGTTGGGCCTCTATGTGATGATGCTGGTATTGCCAAGAATTGATCCGAGGAAGGCCAACTATGCGCTTTTTGAGGGGAGTTATTACAAGATCAGGTTGATCATGGCCATTTTCTTTGGATTGATCAATACGATGGTGATTTGGAGTGTGCTCAACGAGAGCAATGCCATGCAAAAA
>CAZVTL010000311.1:0-4039 GCA_964630075.1 uncultured Tangfeifania sp. | reverse complement strand
GGCTTCCACGGCAGTGTGGTAGGCCTCTTCGGAATGCACCATGCAGGTGACCTCTTTGGCCAGACACTTTTGAAGCAGTCTCAGATGGGGTGCTTCAAGATGCTCATTTACCAGGTTGTCTACCGCCTCTTTGGAGAGCAGCGTAAATATTTTGATGTATTTCTGGGCATCTTCATCGGATGTATTGAGCCAAAACTGGTAGAATTTATAGGGAGAGGTGCGCTCCGGATCCAGCCAGACATTGCCCGATTCGGTCTTGCCGAATTTGGTTCCATCGGCCTTTTTGATCAGCGGACAGGTGAGGGCAAAGGCCTCTCCGCCCATTTTGCGGCGAATCAGTTCGGTGCCGGTGGTGATGTTGCCCCATTGGTCTGAACCTCCCATCTGCAATTTGCAATTTTTGTGCTGGTAGAGGTGCAGGAAGTCGGTTCCCTGTACCAATTGGTAGGTAAACTCAGTAAATGACATTCCGGTACTGCTGTCTTCAATTCGCTTCTTGACAGAATCTTTGGCCATCATGTAATTGACGGTGATGTGCTTGCCGATGTCGCGGATGAAATCCAGGAAGGTGAAGTTGCTCATCCAGTCGTAGTTGTTGACCATCTCAGCGGCATTGGCGGCAGTAGACTCAAAATCCAGAAATTTGGCAAGCTGTTTTTTAAGACACTCCTGGTTGTGGCGCAAGGTTGGCTCATCCAGCAGGTTCCGCTCCTGTGATTTCCCGGAAGGGTCGCCAATCATTCCGGTGGCACCGCCCACCAAAACGATGGGTTTGTGGCCGGCTACCTGAAAATGTTTCAGCATCATCACACCAACCAGGTGGCCGATGTGGAGAGAATCAGCAGTAGGGTCGATGCCGACATAGGCGGTTGTCAGCTCTTTGGCCAGCTGTTCATCTAATCCGGGCATCTTGTCGTGGATCATGCCTCTCCAGGAAAGTTCTTCTACAAAGTTCATTCGTTCTGTTTTTTTGCCAAAAATAGTGCATTATTCCGGCTGGTGAAAATCGAATTGATAATCAGGTGAAGTTTTCCAATCTTAGGTTGAAGAGTTGTACTTCTAAAATATTACACAGAGTTACACAGAGGAGCACAGAGCTACACAGAGAATAGAATAAATAAATATATCTTCGAACTGGAAAATTAAATTTTCTCTGTGTAACGCTGTGTTACCTTTTGGTGTTTCTCCGTGTAATATTTTAATAGACACAAATAATGGCTAAATCGTCTTATATGAAAAATCTCCAATTCCTTAGAAAAGCCCTTGTTTTGCTGATTGTTTTGCAGTTGTCGTTTTTTGTGGTAATTGCGCAGCACAAGGTATTTATGTTGCATCCCACGGTCGACAATATCGATAATATCCTGGAATTGGTCCATCAGAAAGTAATCACCATTCCGGATCTGGAGATGGTGGGAGTCTACCACGAAAAGGAGAGCTATGATTATGCCTTTTCGGAAAAATACCTGAAGGAGAAAGAGATTGCCCATTTCTCCCTGATGAAGATTTCCGGAGAATTGGATCCCCAAAATATATACGGCAAAAATGAGTGTACACCTGCTTTTACAAAGATTGTAACGGAAGCGGATGCGCTGCTATTCAACGGTGGTCCGGATATCCAGCCCGCCATTTATGGAGAGAAGCAACATTTGCTGACAGTGGTAACTGACCCCTACAGACATTTGATGGAGACCTCCCTTTTCTTTCACATGATGGGAGGTGTCAGAAATCCTGCCTTCAAACCATTGTTGCTGCAAAAGCCAAACCTGATCGTCCGTGCCTTCTGTTTGGGCATGCAAACCATGAATGTGGCGGCCGGAGGAACCTTGGCCCAAGATATTCCACAGGAGATTTACCACATCTCAACAGCCGAAGGGATGCTGGCCGTCGATGCAAAAAATCGTCACCGCAACTACAATACCCAACTGAATCCAAGCTGCGATCTCTCCTGGGGTTTTCTCCACCCTGTAACCATCTTGCCAAAAGGTTTTCTTCACGAATTGTGTATTGGACTTGAGCAGCAGCAACCCTATGTGCTGAGCTCACATCACCAGGCTGTGGGAAAGAAGGGGACGAACCTGGAGGTAATTGCCACATCCATGGATGGAAAGGTGGTGGAAGCTCTGCAGCACAAGGTTTTCAAAGAGGTAATCGGAGTACAGTTTCATCCGGAACAATCTACCTTGTATCTGCCTGCAAGCCGTTATACGCAAACACCCGGCAATGAATATTCCCCCAACGAGCTGCTGATCAAGGATAAAAGCATGGAATTTCACCTGAAGTTCTGGAAGGATTTCTCAGACAAGATCGGAAGGATTAAGGTTAAAGGATAAAGGTTAAAGGTTAAAGTAGTGGAGTCCAAAGATTACTGTTACTTTGGGATATCGGGCAAGATGTATTGGAAAGTCAGCAGAAGTGCTTTCTTAATTTTATCCTTTAACCTTGCCGTCAGGAATCAAGAGACAATCTTTTTCTCTATCTCTTTTTTCTCCTCCCGAAGAAAGGGCAACAGGTTGGGAGCCAGTTTCTCAATTGGAACATACATTCTGGATTCCCCTTTGGGTCCTTTCGGGATAACTGTCACGTCGTAAGATTCGATTCGGGCCACGACATACATGAGGAAACTCAATATGAATGCTGTTTTGATAACCCCAAAAACTGCCCCTCCGATCCTGCTGAGAATGCCCAGGGCAATAGCCCTGACAAACTTCTCCAGAGCATTGGCAATCAGGTGTACTACGATGAGAACGCTGATGAAGATGATGAAGAATGCTACCGCCTTGATGGTGGCTGGTTGCCACGGAACAGTTCCGGTAAGCCATACCTTCAGGATATCAGAAAACATCATGGCACACAATACGCCCAGAACGATTGCGGCAACTGAGGCAAACTCGACAAAAAATCCTTTGACAAAACCATGAATGGCACCGGCAACAAGGATAATTATTAGGATTAGGTCTACCGTGTTCATGCGTATTTTGATTACTTTTTAAAGGTCAGTTGATACAGGGATACGAAACATTCATCATTGTTTGTCACGACCGATCATGCTCGTTGCATAATCTTTTGTGCACGAAGGATCCAGGGAATAAAGTTAAAAATTTAATGATTCCATCCGCTGATTGCACGAAAATTAGTAGTTTTAACCTCGGTAAAAAGCCTTAAACAATCCTTAACATCCTTTATGGCCATCCTCAATTCGATTATCACCTGGATCAATTACAAGCGCATTTATCAGATTGAACTCTACCGCGAACATGCGAAAGAGATACAGGTGGAGCTGCTTTTTGACCTGATCGGATCGGCAGAGAGTTGTGAATGGGGGAAGAAATATGACTATGAATCGATTGCTACGGTCAAAGAATTTCAACAGAGGGTTCCGATATCCACCTACGAAAAAATAGAACCCTATATCAGTCAGATGATTGAAGGGAAGAAGAATATCCTTTGGCCCGGCGACATCAAATGGTTTGCCAAATCCTCAGGCACTACAAATGCCAAAAGCAAATTTATTCCGGTCTCCAAAGAGTCGCTCGATGAGTGCCATTTTCAAGGCGCCAAGGATGTTTTGGCCATCTATTACAACAATTTTCCGGATACAAGAGTCTTGTCAGGCAAGAGCCTGACGCTGGGGGGTAGCCACAGGGTTAACAGCATGAATAACAACTCATTCTATGGGGATTTATCGGCCATTATGATAGAGAATCTTCCGCTCAGGACAGATTTTCACCGTACTCCACCTACCGAGATCGCACTGATTGAACAGTTCGAGAAGAAGATCGAAGAGATTGCCAAGACCTCTATCCACGAGAATGTCACCTCTTTTGCCGGGGTTCCATCCTGGAACCTGGTATTGATGAAGTATATACTGGACTATACCGGCAAATCCAATTTGCTGGAGGTTTGGCCCAATCTGGAGGTATTCATCCATGGGGGAATTGCTTTTGAACCCTATCGTGAGCAATTCAAAAAACTAATCCCTTCAGAGAACATGCAGTACATGGAGACCTACAACGCTTCAGAGGGGTTTTTTGCCATCCAG
>CAZVTL010000310.1:0-4045 GCA_964630075.1 uncultured Tangfeifania sp. | reverse complement strand
CGAATTGTTGATTTTGCAAAAACAATTTTAAAATAATGGTTAAGCCATCAAATTTAACGGCGCATTCAGACCAAATGAATGATCTTTCCATTAAATTTGTTGCGCACTACTTTCAGCAGTATCTCATCATCCTTTTGCAACCAGGAAGTTGGTATGGTTAAAGGTTGATGCTGCTGGACGATTCAAACTAAATGTAAATATCAAGCAAATGAAGAAAACGCTAATTTTATGGATGGTAGTCCTGGTGACCTCCTTCTCCGTTCTTGCCCAGGAGACACGTCCGGGACCTCAACCGGCCCCTGAAACCGGAGAACTGTTCAAACTTGGGATGGCTGGCTACACCTTTGCAAAATTTGATCTCGACAAAACCCTTGCAACCATGCAACGGGTGGATGTCCATTATCTTTGCATCAAGGATTTCCATCTGCCATTGAACAGCACAGATGAACAGATTGCTGCATTTCATGCGAAATTGAAAGAAAAAGGGGTTACCGGTTATGCCGTCGGACCAATCTACATGAAATCCGAAGCCGAAATTGACAGGGCCTTCGACTACGCCAAGAGGGTTGGCGTTAAATTGATCGTTGGGGTTCCCAACTATGAACTGCTACCCTATGTCGACAAAAAAGTGAAGGAGTATGGCTTCAATTATGCCATCCACCTCCATGGACCGGATATCAAAACCTACCCTGACGCGGAAGATGTATGGAACCATGTGAAGGATCTTGATCCGCGCATCGGCATGTGCCTCGACATTGGGCACGATACAAGAAATGGCAAGGATCCTGTCGCTGACCTCAAGAAATACATTACCAGGGTATTTGATATTCACATCAAGGACGTTACCGGCCCAACCAAACTGGGATACTCCCTCGAGATTGGCCGTGGCATCATCGACTTTCCTGCATTTGTCAAGATGCTCCGCAAGGTTAAATACAGTGGCATGTGCAGCCTGGAACACGAAAAAGACATGGGTGACCCCTTCATGGGAATTGCCGAAGACATCGGCTATTTCAGGGGAATCATCAGGGCGACAAAGAAATAGCGCTCCATTATTTGCACATACGATCCGATAAAAAGGAGTCACAATAGGAAATTGTGGCTCCTTTTTTGATCTCCAGCGCACAATGATTACCCCAAATACGATCCTAACAACCAACCGGAGGAGAGCGCCTCGTAAATCCTGCCATTAAAGATGTTCTTCAGCAGGAATCAGAAAATAAATCGCGCAACTATAATAAGAGTAATAAATACTTTTATAAATTTGTACAGTTAGACCGAACTGTATGGAAGAAGATCGTGCCATTACCTTGCTCACAAAGATTTATAAACAGCATCCAAAGCACTATGTGGCTGTGGATTGTTCCATCTTTGGATATGAAGAGGGAGAACTGAAACTTTTGCTGTATCCACGGGGTTTTGAACCGGCACGCGGAAAATGGTCGCTGATGGGAGGTTTTGTCCAAGACAACGAATCCCTTGAAGAGGCTGCCAGAAGAATCCTGCTGCAGACAACAGGTCTTCACGATATCTTTCTGGAGCAGTCGGGTGCGTTTTCAAAACCCAATCGTGACCCTGGTGCCAGGGTCATTAGCGTTACCTTTGTTGCACTGATCCGCATTGACATGCATGACAAGGAGTTGGTTCGCGAGAATGGTGCCCATTGGTGGCCGGTCACCAAACTCCCCCCCCTGATCTTTGACCATGAGGCCATGATCCAGAATGCTTTGGCGCTTCTCCAGCAGAAGGCCGGAATCAACCTGGTAGGAAAAGAGCTTCTCCCTGAACTTTTCACCCTGATGCAATTAAAAAACCTCTACGAGGCCATTTTTCAGCGGACATTTGACCCGGGAAATTTTCGGAAAAAAGTGCTTTCACTGGACCTCCTCGAACGATCCAACGAAAAAAATACCTCCGAGTCAAAAAAGGGTGCCTTTTATTACAAATACAAAGAAGAAGAACCCGGGATTCGCTCCGAAAGAATTGTCAAATTTCCTTAAATACCAATATTAAAAGTAATTTTCACTCTTAAAAAACCAACTATCAGCCAAAGGCTAAAAGCTAACAAACAAGACCATAATACATTAAAATTAACAAAATAAATTCTACCCCATGAGCACTACATCCTTGAAACAGTTTGAAGTTTGGTTCGTCACCGGAAGCCAGCACTTGTATGGTCCAAAAACATTGGAGCAGGTAAGGTTGAATTCCACAACCATCGCAAATGCCTTTGATACTTCGGTACATATTCCGGTCACCATTGTATTTAAACCGGTGGTAAAGACTCCATCGGAAATAACCGAATTGTGCAAGGAGGCCAACAATTCAGCTACCTGCATCGGTTTGATTTGCTGGATGCACACCTTCTCACCTGCCAAGATGTGGATCGCCGGCCTGCTCTCACTGCAGAAACCGTTCGTCCACCTTCACACCCAGTTCAACCGGGATCTGCCTTGGAGCGAAATCGATATGGACTTCATGAACCTGAACCAGGCTGCCCACGGCGACCGCGAATTCGGTTTCATCGGCAGTCGTCTGCGCATCCAGCGAAAAGTCGTAGTCGGCCACTGGCAGGAAGAAAATGTTCAGCAGAAAATTGGTCTTTGGACCAGGGCGGCAGCCGGATGGAATGAACTTCGCCACCTCAAGGTTGCCCGCTGGGGGGACAATATGCGGGAAGTAGCGGTTACAGAGGGAGATAAAGTTGGGGCACAAATCCAGCTGGGCCTTTCAATCAATGGCTATGGAGTTGGGGATCTGGTTAAATTCGTCAACGAAGTTTCGGATAGTGCCATCGACAGTCTGGTAACCGAAATTGAAGCCAAATACGAGGTAGCCGACAGTCTGAAAAAGGGTGGCAATGCACACGATTCATTGCGCGAATCCGCAAGAATTGAGCTGGGAATGAGGGCCTTTCTAACCAAGGGTGGTTTCATGGCCTTTACAACTACTTTCGAAGACCTGCAGGGCTTGGTACAACTGCCCGGATTTGCCGTCCAACGCCTGATGGCAGATGGTTACGGTTTTGGAGGTGAAGGGGACTGGAAAACAGCTGCCATGGTGCGCACCATGAAGGTAATGGCTGCCGGATTAACCGGAGGTACCTCCTTTATGGAAGATTATACCTACCACCTGCATCCAAGCGGCGCCAAAGTTTTGGGAGCACACATGCTCGAAGTATGTGAATCCATCGCCCAGGAAATACCCAAGGTCGAAATTCACAAACTGGGTATTGGTGGAAAAGCAGATCCCGTTCGTTCCAAGTTTACCGTTAAACCCGGCCAGGCTTTGAATGCCTCACTTGTTGACATGGGGAATCGCTACCGTCTGATTGTCAACGAAGTGGAAGTAGTTCCACTGGATGCACCCATGCCCAAACTACCGGTTGCCAGTGCATTGTGGATACCCAAACCAAATCTTGAAATTGGGGCCGGTGCCTGGATTCTGTCAGGTGGAGCACACCACACCTCCTTCTCACAGGCCATCCCTTCCGAAGTACTGGAAGATTTTGCCGAAATGGCTGGGATTGAATATGTTTTGATCAACAACGACACAAAAATATCCGACTTCAAAAAAGAGCTGAGGTGGAATGATTTGTACTACCATCTTGCAAAAGGAATCTGAAAAAAAGTTATGAGTTATGGGTTATAACTCATCGCTCATAACTAATAACTAACTTAAAAACAGACTTTTAAAACTAACAAACTTACATACATGAACTGGACCTCGAATGAATTTATCTGGCTCGACTGGGCAATTATTGTGGTCGGCATTTTGGCAGTTAGCTGGGCAGTATGGCGCTCCATACAAAAGCACAACCGTTTGCAACAAGGCGCAGACAGTGAAGATTACCTATTTGGGAAAGGGGAACCATGGTACATCATTGGTGCAGCAATCTTTGCTGCAAATATTGGCTCCGAACATCTTGTTGGACTTGCCGGCACCGGTGCCAAGTCAGGTGTTGCTATGGCACACTGGGAAATGCACGGCTGGATGATCCTGATTTTGGGATGGCTGTTTGTACCCTTTTATCAACTGATGAACA
>CAZVTL010000309.1:0-4065 GCA_964630075.1 uncultured Tangfeifania sp. | reverse complement strand
ATAGACCTGGTCGTTGGCATCGATGGCTCCATCGCCATTTTGGTCTTTGTATTTGATGTCTCCTGGTTTAACGGTTCCGAATGTCTGTAGTGGGCTGTTGTCAATTTCTGTTTGATCCTGGAACAGTCCGAGTGACTCCAGTCCAAATGTTGCATCTACCGGGCGTCCTTGTCTGAATTGGTATTCGTTCCTGTAGATCTCATCCACTTTGGTCCTTTCGGAGGTTACATAGAGGAGATTGGCTCCGACCAGGAATTTCCAGTCGTTCACTGTTTTGTTGAATGTCAGTCCAAATTCGATTCCCTTATATTTCTCCGCCCCAAAATTCTGGTAAGGGGTAAAGTCGGTATAGAAGCTTGGATAGGTACTGGTAGGACGTGTAACCAGATCCGTGTAATTGTCATAAAAAAGATTGAACTCTGCTCCCAGCACTTTGTTGAAAAAGAGTCCCTCCATTCCCAGGTTGAGACTGTTCCGTTTGGCATAACCCAAATTTGTGTTGTCACTCCAGCTGGAGGCGACACCACCGCGACTTCTCAATCCCTCGTTCCAGGCGTAGCTTCCTGAACCGGCATAACGGTTATCGTAATAGAAGAAACCTCCGATGGGCATGTCTGAATTCAGGATACCTCCAGAGACTCTCAATTTCAAGAAATCTATCTTATCGGACGATAAAAAATCTTCCTCACTCAACATCCAGGCCAGTCCCAGAGTGGGGGAGAAGCCTCCTTTGTTGCCTTCGGGCAACTTGTTGGAATTTACATAAGCGGCACTAAAATCAACCATGTATTTCTTGTCGTAGGTATAGGCAGTTTGCAAGCCCAGATGTGACTGTACCACACTCTGAAAAACTCCTGCCTCCTTGAGGCTGCTGCCAAAACCGATCAACGAACCTGTAAAGTGGTGAACATCTTCGAATTCCCTGTCGTAACTTAGCATGCCATAGAATCCAAATCTGCGGTTAAAGCTGGTGCCTCCCACCGTTTGGGTTCCCGGACGTGCATCTGTTCCGTACTGTTTCAGACTGATGATTTTGTCTTGCATATCCCAAGTCGGTTCGTAGGTGGAATATTGGTTTGAAACAGTTTGGGAGTAGTAGGTATAATAGTCAAAGCTGACATTGGTATGAAAAGACAACCCCTTTGTGATGGAAGCAAGATCAAAATCAACCCGGTTGTTGAAGGAGAATTTGCGGGAGATGTTTTCGTTGACACCACCAGAGTAGCTGTCGGCGATCGCATTGGTTTGAAAACTGGTGGTACCGCCAATCAAATATTTGCCATCCACATCATTTTTCCTTCCTACCAACATAGGATCAGCAGGATTCATAAGGTCGAAAGGAAGAAGGGGTGAAAACTCATAGGGGCGGTTGGTGGAAGCACCTGTCCAAAAGGAACCGCGCTGGCTTTTGTTGTTTCCGAATACAGAAGAGCCGTCAATGGAGGTCTTGATCCAGTTGTTGATCTTCAGGTCCACATTTCCGCGGACGTTGAAGATGTTGTTACGGGCATTGGCAGCCTCGCCGAATCCGAGTATACCTCCGGCAGAGTACCAGCCCACATTGGCATAAAATTTGGCAACCTCGTTACCTCCCGAGAATTCTCCCATGAAATCGAAATAGCTTTTGGAAGATTTCATGTATTCATCCGAATAGTAATCTATATTGGGATAGCGGTACTTGTTGCCAGTTCTGTATTTGGCAATGGTAGTATCAGCAAATTGAGCTGTTTGTCCATCGTTCAAACGTGCCTGGTTGTAATTGGTCATGTAGTCTGCCGAATTCAGGTAATTTGGCAAAGCCCTCGGGGTTGATACCCCATAGTTGACAGTGAAGTCTGATTTTTTCTTGAAAGCCTCTCCGCGCCTGGTGGTAATCAGGATCACTCCGTTTACGGCAGCACTACCATATAAAACAGAAGCATTGGCATCTTTTAGTACCGTAATACTTTCAATTTCGGCGAGCCGCAGGGAGTTGATGTCACGGGGCAAACCATCTACGATGTAGAGCGCATTTCCCGAATTCAAACCACTGTTGGTGATGTCGGATACATTGATTCCGATTCCAAGTCCCCGGATGTTGTTGCTTCCCAGGATGCCCAGCGTTCGGCCTGTCAAAACATCGTCGCCCCAGATGGAATTGTCGTACCCATTGACCTCTTTGGTATTGACTGTGCTTACAGCACCGACCACATCCCCTGCATCTATTTTTCTAAAGGCAACGTTTACTTTCTGTTTCTCGTTGTAGAGAAAAACAGATGGTTTCAAGCTTATCTTGCTCTTGGCTTCAATGATGGAGAGTGTGATACTTTCATAACCCTTTGCCTCTACCACCAGCCTGGCATCAGTTTCCATAGAAAGGGTAAACTGACCTTTCGCATCAGTCTTGGTAAAACTATCTCCACCAAAAACTTCCGCGTTGGCTACTGGTTTCCCTGTTTCGTCAAGGACTGCGGAGGTCACGGTTACTTTCTTCTCCTTTTGTGCCAGAACATTACCGGGTATGGCAAACATTGCTACACTTAGGATGGCCAGCAGTATATAATATTTTTTCTTCATTTGTTAAAGTTTTAAAATTTATAGTTGAAGTTTACCAACCGGGATTTTGTGGAAAACCCTCGTATAATTTTGTGAATTTAACCTGTATGGGTAACCAGTTGTGTTTCTTCTCTGCAATCCTTCTGACCACTAATCTTTCAACCAGGTTGATCGGTTTGCCATTGGAACCTCTGTCAAAATCGATCGCTGTCTTGTCCAGATAGCGGGGATCTCCGTTCCTGTTCCAGCGACGCAAATCGCAGAAGCGCTGGCCTTCGAAAGCCAATTCAACAGCCCTCTCCCTAACAATTTCCTCGAAGAATACCTGGTTGTTTGCAGTGTAGGCTGCGGTAAGATTGGGCAGTTGTGCCCTTGTTCTAACTAAATTTATGGCTTGTTCAGCTGTCAGGGTATAATTTCCTGAAGTGCTCTTGGGTGTACCGCCGCTGGTATAGAGTACTGCCTCAGCATACATCAGATAGATGTCGGCAAGCCTCAAATATGGAACATAGGCCATCAATGATCCAGCCACAGAGAGGGAATAATTTGGCCCAATGCCGCTGAACCTTTTCTGGTAATAGCCAGTTACGCTGGGTGGATTAATCTGTGAGCGGTGACGCCCACCGATGTACAATTGTGAAATCTGATCCAACCCGGCTGTAGCCCACCATTTTTCGTTATCTACAGCGATGTCTTTGTAGAAGCGCGGCTCACGTCCGGTCCAGGGATCTGAGGCCTTGTATCCGGAAGCAGGGTCAGTAATGGGTAATCCATTGGCCATGCCATAGTTTTTGGTGAAATTATGCGCCGGAACATCGGCATTGCTGCCGCTGTTTAAACCAAAGGAGGAGGGACTGATTGCACCAATGGTGGAGTTTCTAACCCTTGACCTGTCATAGATGGTTGGCATCATGATACATTCGGTACCGCCCGGACGCAGGTTGTTCAATTTCACAAAGTTATCCGTCCAGGTTGCCCAAGTTTGCATTTTGTAGGTTCCGGTCTGGTCAGCAAGCGTCAGCAATTCGCCAAATGCCTTGGCAGCTTGACCGGCCAACTCAGCGTTGTAACTGTTGGTTCCTTTTGCCTCTTCGTTGATCATCGGGCTGGCAGCATACAAAAGTGCTTTGCCAAGATAGCCCAGTGCATGAAATTTGTTGATCCTGTCGCGGTTGTGGCCAAGGGTTTTCTGGCCAATCACCGACTGATCCCAATGGTTGGGTAACAGGTCCGCGGCAGCCCTGAAATCGAGTGCCATCTTTTTGGCAGATTCCTGGAAGTTCAGACGTTTGAATTCGTCGGAGACAAGACTTTCATTTGGATCCAATACCCTTGTAACGTAAGGCATACCACCCCAGTAGCGGCAGATCTCGAAGTAGAACCAACCCCTGAAAAATAGTGCCTGCCCTTTGATCATTTTTTTCTCTTCTTCAGTACCCTGAAACAACCCTTCTTGGTCAATCTTTGCCAGGGCAAGGTTGGCTTTGGCTATGGCGTACCAGGCATATTCCCAAACCCTCCTGTCTCTGG
>CAZVTL010000308.1:0-4072 GCA_964630075.1 uncultured Tangfeifania sp. | reverse complement strand
GTATTGTAGGTTTTTTTCTCCAGATCGTAATTCTTCTGTAGGTTCGTCGAGTGACACTCGGCACACATGCTGTTCCAGTTCTGGGCCTGGTTGGTCCAGTAAAGCCAGTTGTCTGGCTGAAGATCCTCCGGTTTGTAGACCAGCCCGGCCATGTGGAACCATTTTTTCTCGGCAGTGTTCCAGGCAATGGGCAGGCACTGGAATTTGCCATTCTCAAAAGGGATAAGGTATTGCTGCAGTGGCCGGATGCCGAAGGTGTGGGTCACCTGAAGCTCCTGCATGACACCTCCAACTCCTTCCGTAAAGACAAAAAACTTCCCCTCTTTTTTGTAAAATTTAGAAGTTTTTCCATTGACAGTGAAAGTTGCATTGTTGAAATTGCCCACTACCGACGAATCTGAGGCGATAGCCATTGCACGGTCGTGGTCGGATCCCTTCCAAAGACGGTACTCCTTCTGGTGGCATTCGATGCAGGTCGTGCCGCCCGCAAAAGTGGCTGCACTCCTTTGTCCCGGTCCGTTGGTGGGGTTGAGGAGCAGGGAGAGTGGCAGTGAGAGTACAATTACCACAGTGGCACCCAAGCCGGTATTCTTCCAGGTTTGATGGTTCATGGTCATTATACGTATTTAAGTTGGTCTTTCCGAAAACTGTTCCGCTCCTTCAGCGTACCGATATCAACTTTGACTAAGCCGTTTTCGATGATCACCGGGTAATAGTCCAGTGCCCTGGCAGCGGGTGGATTCATTACTTCTCCGCTGATGGTAAAGGAAGAAGCGTGGCATGGACAGAGGAAGCGCTTCTGATTCTCCTCCCAGGTGATGGAGCAGCCCAGGTGTGTACAGCGCAGTGACAGTGCGATAAATCCTCCATCCTGCTGCCTGGCCAGGTAGAAACGGCCCCCCATGAAGCCAGTTACGCTGCCGGGGGCAAAGGATTCTGCCGGACCTGCCTCGAGCAGCTGCTTGGGGACCTCAGCATTCTTCTCTTTCCCCGAGAAGAGGTAAAGGGAGACCATGCCAGTCAATTCAACCCCGGCAAGCAGGCCCAGACCCTTCCAGGTTTTGTCGAGGAAGTCGCGGCGGTTCAGCGGGACTTTTGGTTTTGCCGTCTCCTTTGCCGGGGCTTTCTTGAGAATTTTCTTACTCATTACTACTTACGTAAATATTTTATTCACCTGCATTTGCAGGATTGTTGAACTCAGTTGTCCATCATCAATTGGCTATAACATCATGACATCCCATGGAAAACTCAGTTCCATGTCTTTCCCCCTGAAGAAGATTCCCGTTAGGGTAAGCACAATAAAACAAGCAACGATAAAAACAAAAATTGCCTGAACCATTTCAGCTTTGTTCAATCGCTGTTTTTTCAGGTAGAACCGGTAAAAGGAGGCCATTGCCAGCAACAGCAGCAGCAATGGAACAATGCCATTGCTTACAAATCCCGGTAGAGGTTGCAAGAGTATCTCCAGATCCACAACATATTCATTCAGCAGGATTCCCAGGATGGTTAGAAGCGCGGCAAATTTGGCCGTTGAGATGGATGAAAGCTTTCCTTTTGTGGAAACAAACCACACACCGTTGGCTTCTTCCTCATATTTCAGGTAGGGCAGCGCCGCCAAAAAGCAAACCACACCGGCAGGCAGGATGAATGCCGCTACAAAGGGATGGAAATGCATCAGCAGCTCCTGTATGCCGGCGAAGTACCAGGGTGCCTTGGTGGGGTTTAGGCTGAAGGTTGGATTGGCTTTTTCAAGTAGCGGGGCATTGAAAATGGCTCCAAAGGTAAAGAGTACGGCCACCAGGACCAGGGCCACGATGAACTCCTTAAAAACCAGGTTGGGTACAACGGGTACCATTACCGGCTCCTCTTTCGTTGGAGGCAGCAGGAGGCCTCCCGCCTTGCGTACTTTCCAGAAATGATAGACCACCAGTACCACCAGCATCAGGGGAAGCAGAGCGGTATGAAATGAATAAAAAGTCTGCAGGGTGTTGGCATTTAATTCATTGCCTCTGATGATGGTGGTCCGGAGACTCTCCCCAACCAATGGCAGATAGCCGATGATATTGGTGCTGACGGTGACTGCCCAGTAGGCCAGCTGGTCCCAGGGAAGCAGGTATCCGGTAAAATTCAGGAAGACAATCAGCAGTAGCAGCACCAAGCCGAACAACCAGTTGGTCTTGCGCAAATCCCGGTAGGCGCCCGTAAAGAAGACCCTCAGGAAGTGCAGGAAGGCGATCAGCAAAAGAAACACACCGCTCCAGTAATGTACATTGCGGATAAACTGGCCAAAGATTACCTGGTTTTTAAGGAACAGGATGGAATTGTATGCCTCTGCCGGGAAGGGGTCGTAATAAAAGCGAAGCAATACGCCGGTAAATAGCTGCATCAATACCAGCAAGGCAGCCATTCCGCCCAACCCGAATGACCGGTTGAAAGCGAGGGATGCTTCATTGACCCTCTTGGGATGCAGGTGCAAAAGAACGGCTCTCATAGATTAATGTTTCCAGGTTTTGGTGCCAAAAGTATAGGTCAGTCCCACGGCCGGACCATTGTAACCCCAATCAAAATGTGCCTCCACATCCGGATTGGCTACATCCAGCCTGAAATTCAGTCCGGCATAACCCAAAGAGAGGTTCAATTTGTTAGCTGCTTTATAGATAAAAAGCAGGTTGTAGGTAAAGATACTTCCTGAGACTTTTCCTATGGTGAGGGCAAGATAGTTTAGATCGAAATTTAGTGCAATACGATTGCTGAAAGCCATTCCACCCCAAATGCCCAAATCGGGAAGGGGAGCAGTAAATATGTAATCACTGTCTGTAGTTTTCGCAATGTTTTCAGCACTAAGAGAGATCCCAACCTTGCCTCCGACAAGGTGTGTTCCAAGAAAGAGGCCCAATTCAAGTTTCGGCCTGGATACGATGGCATAACCATAGGTCACCTGGTAGATGGCGGTATTGAAGAAGCTTTTTACTCTTGCATCGACAGGATAGGTCTTGCCATTGAAGTTGATCTCTTTGTCAAGCCGGTAAACGGAGTTCCTGGGAATGTTGTAGTAATTGAGACCAAGCCGTGAACGGCGGGTGATGCGCCACTGCAAATCGCCGAGGAAGGTTCCGTGGGCTGCTTTAAATCCGAGGTCTTTTTCAAAATCAACTTCCGTCCCATAGAGGCCACCCTTCACACCGATCTGAATGTCCGTATTGGAAACAGGCAGGAAAAAACCTCCCGTCAAACGAAAACGCTCCACAAACCAGGGAGCTGTTTTTGTGGTTTTTGTTGGATTGCCTGCATCTTTGGCGGAGGAATCCGTTGACTGTGCATGGACAACCAGGGTAAACATGAACAACGAAAGTATGGTGACAAGGAATCTCATGAATTGAATGATGTTTGATTGACTTGCAAATTCCTGTTGAAAGAATAAAAGTAGTACAGTTTTGTAATTTAAGAATTCTTTCCCACGTTTCTTTCCATAAATTTGTCGTAACGAAGAACCTCATGGAAAGAAGTACCGTATAATGAATTTATCACAGTGACACCTCTATATCATAAAGTATTAAAGTGCAGAAAGTAACAGGAAAGCCAAAGAAGCCCAACATATTTGCAGTCTTAAAGCCCTACCGGCTCATGATCAGCGGACTGGTAGGTTTTGCCCTGTTGAGCAATTCCGCCAACCTGGTGATTCCCAAGATCATTTCGCATGGGATTGATAGTTTTTCGGTGGGGATCTTTGATTATCACAAAATTATCCTTCAGTTCCTTGTCGCATCCTTCGTGATTTTCCTTTTCGCTTTCTTGCAGGGTCTGGTGCAGACCTATGCTTCAGAGCGGGTAGCGCGAGACCTCCGCACCAGCCTGACGGCCAAAATAAGCCGTCAGAGTTATTCCTTTGTGCAAGAGGCAAACCCTTACAAACTGCTGACCAATCTTACCTCCGACATTGATTCTATCAAGGTTTTTGTCTCGATGGCCATTGCCTCGCTCGCCTCTTCTATTTTCATCATCCTGGCCGCCACCGTGCTGCTGCTTTCGATCAACTGGAGACTGGCACTGGCCGTTCTGACGATTATTCCGA
>CAZVTL010000307.1:0-4104 GCA_964630075.1 uncultured Tangfeifania sp. | reverse complement strand
ATTCAAAGCCCTGGTGGATGTCAATGTAGAGTCGGTGATGTGCGCCTACAACCGGACCGACAATGAACCATGCTGCGGAAGCAACCGTCTCCTTACCAGGATACTCCGGAATGACTGGGGTTTCAAGGGCCATGTAGTTTCTGATTGCGGTGCGCTGGCCAACATCCACGGAGATCACCATTTTACAGCAACTCCTGAGCAGACCGTGGCGCTGGCCATCCAAAACCAGGTGAACCTCAACTGTGGCGACACCTACAAAGCGATTCCATCCGCTGTGAAACAAGGGTTAATCACGGAGAAGGAGGTAGACAGGGTATTGCATGGCTTGCTGAAAACCAGGTTTAAACTGGGGATGTTTGATCCAGCCGAAGCCAATCCTTACAACAAGATCGGATCGGAAGTTGTTCACAGCCAGGCACACAAGGATTTGGCCAGAAAAGCTGCACAGAAAACGATGGTATTGCTCAAAAACAATGGGGTTTTGCCCATTGCCAGGGATTGTCCATCCATCTTTGTAACTGGTCCCATGGCTGGAAATATTGATGTTTTGATAGGTAACTATTATGGTATTTCCGATGATATGTCAACCATTCTGGAAGGCATTGCAGGCAAAATTGCTCCTGGCTCCAAAATCGGTTACCGGTATGGCATCCTGCCCGACCGCGAAAACAAGAACCCGATGGACTGGTCAACGGGAATGGCAGGTGAGGCTGAAGTTACCATTGCGGTATTGGGAATATCCGGATTGGATGAAGGCGAAGAGGGTGAATCGATTGCCTCCTCCGACAAAGGGGACCGCCTGGATACCCGTTTGCCCCAAAGTCAATTGAATTACCTTAGAAAACTAAAGAAAGCAGCCGGCAAGAAGAAGGTTGTGCTGGTGCTTACGGGAGGAAGTGCCATTACATCTCCGGAAATTGAAGCATTGGCCGATGCCATCCTGTTTGTCTGGTACCCCGGTGAACAGGGAGGAAAGGCAGTTGCCGATGTGCTCTTCGGGGATGCCAATCCCAGTGGCAGGCTGCCAATCACCTTCCCAAAATCAATCAATGACCTACCTGCTTTTGAAGATTACAGCATGGCAGGACGCACCTATCGCTACATGGAAACTGAACCCCTCTACCCTTTTGGCTTTGGCCTCTCCTATGCCAAATTTGTATACAGTGACCTGAGATTGTCTTCACAAAAGATCAAAAACGGAGAAAATGTAACTGCCGTCTTCAAGGTTACCAACACCGGCAAAACTGCGGGAGATGAAGTATCACAATTGTACATCAAGGACTTACAGTCATCATTCCGCGTCCCAATCCAATCCCTGAAAGGAATCAGGAAGGTTCATCTTGCCCCGGGAGCGAGCCAGGAGATCACCTTTGTGGTTACACCCGAAATGATGAGTTCGGTGGATGAAAGCGGTAAGAGTGTGGTAGAAAAGGGTGAAATCCTCCTGACCATTGGAGGATCCTCTCCTGGCAACCGAAGTCTTGAACTGGGGGCACCAGAATTTTTAAAAGGAACATTTACGATCAAATAATTTAAATTTCAAACATCATGACAGCTTTTAAAGGAAACAAAGAGTATTTCCCGGGTATTGACCAAATTCAGTACGAAGGACCAAAGTCCAAAAATCCGATGGCATTCAAATATTATGATGCCAACCAGCAAATTCTGGGTAAAACCATGAAAGAGTATCTTCGCTTCGCAGTGGCCTACTGGCATACTTTCTGCGGCGATGGCGGCGACCCGTTCGGTCCTGGAACACAGATCTTCCCATGGGTGGGTGCATCAGACAAGATGACACAGGCCAAAGAGCGGATGGATGCCGCCTTTGAATTTATCAGCAAGATAGGCGCTCCATTTTACTGTTTCCACGATACGGATGTGGTGGGTGATGGTTCCGTTTTCGAAATAGAGAAGAGACTGGCCAACATGATCGACTTCGCCAAGGAGCGTCAGGATGCCACCGGAGCAAAATTGCTTTGGGGAACTGCCAATGTCTTCTCCAATGCACGATACATGAACGGTGCTTCCACCAACCCTGATTTCAATGTTTTGGCCAATGCTGCTGTTCAGGTGAAGAATGCCATGGAAGCTACCATCGCCCTTGGGGGAACCAACTATGTTTTCTGGGGAGGACGCGAAGGTTACATGAGTCTGCACAATACCGATACCAAGCGGGAGCTGGAACACATGGGCAAATTTCTTGCCACTGCCCGTGACCATGCCAGAAATCTTGGGTTCAAAGGTACTTTCCTCATTGAGCCCAAACCGATGGAACCGATGAAACACCAGTATGATTTCGATACCCAGACGGTGATTGGCTTCCTGAGGGCACACGGACTGGAAAATGATTTCAAGATGAACATCGAGGTCAACCATGCTACCCTTGCAGGACACACCTTTGCACATGAACTCCGTTTTGCCCGCGACAATGGCATGTTTGGATCCATTGATGCCAACAAGGGAGACTACCAGAACGGATGGGATACCGACGAATTCCCAACCAACATTTACGAGATCACAGAAGCAATGATTGAGATCATCCAGGCTGGAGGTTTTACCACCGGGGGTATCAACTTCGATGCCAAAACCCGCCGCAACTCCACCGATCTGGAGGACATCTTCCTGGCCCACATTGGTGGCATGGACGTTTTTGCCCGTTCACTGGTGATCGCAGACAAACTGCTCAAAGATTCGGACTACCTGAAGCTGAAAGCGAATCGCTATGCCTCCTATGACTCTGGTAAAGGTGCAGAATATGAAGCAGGAAAGCTAAGCTTAACGGATCTGTACAATGTAGCCAAAGAGGTTGGTGAGCCAAAACAGATCAGTGGCAAACAAGAGATGCTCGAACAAATGATCAACGGTTACATTTGATTCCATGAAGCAACATAATTCATTGTATGTTGTCGGCATCACACTGGTGGCCACTTTGGGTGGACTCCTCTTCGGATACGATACTGCCGTAATATCCGGAGCGGAGAAATCCATCCAACTCTACCTGATCAACGGACTGGGTCTGGGGTCACTGGCACATGGTGCCACGATCTCCAGTGCCCTGATCGGTTGTATCATTGGAGGAATGGTCTCGGGAGTGGCAGCTTCAAAACTGGGACGCAAAAATTCCCTGATGCTTTCAGCCTTCCTGTTCTTCGTCTCTGCACTCGGATCTGGATGGCCTGAAACCCTCTTTTTTACCAAAGGGGAACCCACCATGGGACTTTTGTTTATGTTCAATTTCTACAGAATCATCGGCGGGATCGGAGTCGGTATTGCATCTGCAGTCTGCCCGATGTACATTGGAGAGATTGCCCCGGCTGAGATCAGGGGAAGATTGGTCTCGTTCAACCAGTTTGCCATCATCTTCGGGATGTTGGTGGTCTACTTTGTCAACTATGGAATTGCACATGGTCAAACCATTGAATGGATCAACACCATTGGCTGGCGCTGGATGTTCACCTCTGCGGCCATTCCTTCCGGTATTTTCGCACTTCTTCTGCTCTTTGTTCCAGAAACTCCCAGGTACCTGGCCCTGAACAACAAAGATGAGCAGGCGTTAAATATTCTGACGAAAATCAATGGAAAAGAGAAAGCCAAATCCATTCTGAAGGAGATCAAATTATCGGTGGAGGCCTCCTCTGAAAAGTTGTTCGCCTATGGAAAAGTAGTGATCATTATCGGGATACTCCTATCTGTATTTCAACAATTTGTAGGAATCAACGTGGCCTTGTACTATGCACCCCGCATTTTTGAGAGTATGGGAGCCGCCAAGGATGCATCCATGCTCCAAACAGTTGTGATGGGGTTGATCAATGTCATTTTTACAGTGATTGCCATTGTTACCGTCGATAAGTATGGACGCAAAATCCTGCTGATGATTGGCTCAATCGGGATGGCGGTAGGGATGTTCGCTATTGGTGCACTGGCCTTTATGAAAGTAATCGGGATTAGCACGCTGATCTTCATCATCATCTATACCGCATCATTTATGATGTCCTGGGGACCTATTTGCTGGGTATTGATCTCAGAGATTTTCCCCAACAAGATCCGTGGAAGGGCCATCGCCATTGCTGTGGCCTCCCAATGGGCTGCCAATTATTTCATCTC
>CAZVTL010000306.1:0-4128 GCA_964630075.1 uncultured Tangfeifania sp. | reverse complement strand
TGATGGGTACTACAGAGATCTGGTAATGATCCAGTAATTCCTGGGATAAATCACAGGTTGAATCAGTTACAAGTGCGATGTTCCATTTTCGCTTTTTAACTACCTCATTTTGTCGAACCATATCATCCACTTTCTGGGAAGTAATGGTGCCATGGTCTTTTAATTCGTGGAAAAGTTCAGCCGGCCGGTTGGTGTGGATGTGAATCCGCGTCGTCTTTGCTGCACCTGCAATGACCGCAGAATTTCCATATCGCTGCAAGATAGTCTGAATTGCGAGCTGATCCAATGTCAGATTCCTGATCAATGCCTCCGTACAATACCTGTACTCAATCACATCACCTTCTGACTCTTCACTGTGAACCAACGTGACGATTGGTGGTACTTCAGTTACCAGGGACCTTAGATTCTTGGAGCGAATCAGATCGATGACACCCTCAATAAATAGAACAAAACCCTTGGCACCGGCATCTACCAGATTCATGGTCTTGAGTACCTTCAACTTTTCTTTTGTCTCGATCAGTGATTTTTTCAGCACCTCCATGGATTCAATGAAGGCCTGGTCAAAATCGGTAAGTGATTCTCTTCTGCTGTAGAGAAAATCAGCCCAGTCACTTACGACAGTAAGCATGGTACCTTCCACCGGATTAGCCACTGCCTGGTACATATGTCTGACTGATTTTTTGATCATTTCGGCGAATTCAGCAAAGGTAAGTTCATGCTTATCGCCTGATTCAAGGCTTAGACCATAAAAAAATTGGGCAAAAATCACTCCAGAATTGCCCCTTGCCCCGATGAGTGCCGCCGCTGCAATGAATCCTGCTGTGGTAGTAAATGAGCGATCAGGTCGAATGCTGTCGATGATGGAACGGACCGTGGAGGCTAAATTTGTTCCGGTATCCTTGTCGTTGACAGGAAATACATTGATTCTGTTGAGTTCAGTCTGATTCACCAGAACCCGGTGCGCTCCGGCAAGAAAAGTATAATACAGATAACGTCCATCAATCAGATAGACAGGTGGCTTATTCATCATTACTTTAAATTGTACCTGAATATACGAAATATCTGATATAAAGTTATCCTGTGAACTGTTGCAGAAAGGATTCAAGAAAACGGATTGGGCGCTTTTGGTGCATTGCGCAGCAACCCTGAAATATATTCGGTGCCAAAGCGCAAAAAAAATAGCGGAGGTGGGCATAAAAACAGAAAAGAGGCTGGTGGGCCTCTTTTTCTGTATTGATAAGGTAAGAAAATTCTTATTTTTTGGCAGGAGCTGGAGTCGAAGCTGCTTTGGAGCTGCAACATGAAGCTGCCTCTTTTTTGTCGCCACAAGTTTTTGCACAATCACTTGCACATCCTTTGCCCTCTTTGGCACCCTCTTTTGCAACAACAGCTTTGTCAGCAGGTTTTTTTACCGGATCAGCTGCAAAAGCAGGAGCTATCATGGCGGCGGCGAATACGAACGACAATACAATGGCTAATTTTTTCATATCAAAAAGTATTATTATTTATTTGAATTCAAAATAAGCGAAAAAAAACATGCATTCAACACGATTGTTGTTAAAGCTTTGTTAAAAGTTCAAAACGATCGATTTTGTTCTTAATTTTGTGATGATGAATCACTTTAAAAGATACCTTCTCATTGCGAGTGCCCTGCTCTCCATCCTGGTGCTTCTGGGTTTGCAGGTACACTGGCTGTTGTACTCCTACAAAATTGAAGAGGCGCTTTTCAGCAAGAGTGTCAGGATTGCACTCAATCAAACCATCGCAGAGTTAAGCAAAGACGAAGGTTTGTGTCAATCCATGCAGAACAGCATCTCGTGCGACAGTTCCTTCAGAGCCAGCAGAAACAAGACTCCGCATGTCTGGAAAAACCTTGACATCCAGATCCGGGAAGAATTGGCTCGGTACGACATCGACCTGGCTTACGACCTGGCCATCTTTAAAGGAAAGGACACCTTGAAAATCAGCAATCTTGATCAGATGGTTGGTTCATCCTGTTACCGGCTGAGTCTGGACAATGTACTTGAAATGTCGGATACTGAGATTGGAGTTGTATTTCCAAACCGGTACAACTTTTTCCTTCACCGAATGGGTTTGATGTTTTTGGGTTCGGTCCTGCTCATTTTAATCATCGGATTTTCGTTTATCCTTGTGATCCGCTTTTACCTGAAAGAGGTTAACCTATCCAAAAACATCAAGGAGATGGTCAACAATCTGGCCCATGAATTCAGAACCCCAATTTCCAGTATATCACTGGCTGCAAAAATGATACAGCAATCTCCGCAGGCTTTGGACAACCCGAAAATCAAGCGATATTCAGAAACCATTTTGGAAGAGAACAAAAGATTGCAACGTCAATCTGATCATATTTTGCAATTGGCTGCCATAGAACAGGATAACCTGGCCTATCGATTTGAGCCACTGGAATTGACTACCATTCTTGAAGAGGCCATCCGGTCTGTGGAGTTCCTTGTAGAGGAAAAAGAGGGAACAATCAAAAAAGAATATGGAGAGGGGCCGTTTGTCATTCAAGGCGACCACAATGAACTGGTTCATGTACTGATGAACTTGTTGGTAAATAGCTGCAAATATTCACCGGAAAAGCCGGATATTGGTGTGTTTTTAAAGAGATCAAAAGAGGGAATTCAACTAGAAATAGCCGATAAAGGTATGGGTATAGCGCCTGGCGAAAAGAAAAGAATTTTCGAAAAATATTACCGTATATCATCTGGAAATGAACACAATACAAAAGGTTTCGGCATTGGACTTTACTATGTCAAAGAGGTATTGAAGGCCCACCATGCCACCATCGGTGTGGAAAGTGAAATTGGAAAAGGGAGTCGGTTTATCCTTCATTTCCCCAAAGGAGAAGCACAATGACAGATCAAAAAGTTAAAATACTTCTTGTAGAAGACGACCAGAGCCTTGGTTATCTGATGACAGATTTCCTGACCTCCAAGGGTTTGGAAATTACCCTCTGCAAGGATGGAATTTCGGGATGGAATACTTTTAACAGCCGGACTTTTCAGTTTGCAATTCTGGATGTTATGTTACCTGGGATGGATGGATTTACCCTCGCCAAGAAAATAAGGGAAAAAAAATCCGATATTCCTGTCATTTTTGTCACTGCTCGTTCCATGAAAGAGGACAAAATCAATGGATTCAACCTGGGAGTAGATGATTACATCACCAAACCATTCGATGAAGATGAACTTTTTTGCCGAATACAGGCAATACTTAACCGCATCGAACCCAAACCGGAAGCAGGTAATGAGAAAATAGCCCTTGGCAAGTACCAATACGAACACCACAACCAATGTCTTTGTCTGCAAAGAGATTGCAAACGATTGACTGTAAGGGAAAATGAGGTGCTTTTCCTCTTGGTCCAAAACAGGGGACAAATTGTAAAAAAAGAGGAAATCCTCAAGAAAATATGGGGAACAAATGACTATTTTTCAGGTAGAAGCCTGGATGTTTACATCTCCAAATTGCGGAAATACCTCCAGGATGACCCCGCTATTTTAATTGAAAGTGTTTCGAAAGTTGGCTTCAGTTTCCAAATCAGGGATGAGCTGTCCTGACACTTTTTGCATCAAACTCCCGCACTTTCATTTTTCATTGGTGCGCTCCGTTTTATCCTGGATTTCACTTCCTTTTTCCTTTAACCTTTAGCCTTTATCCTTTTCCTATACCCAAGCCACCATACCAGAAATCCGCTGATCAGTACTACCAGCAAGGTAAGCCCAATGATTGGAACATACAGTAAGTAAAACGGACCGATCAGATGTTCGAAAATTCTTCCGGTGTGAACTTCCAGCGCTGCATTCCAGAGCGAGATTGGTGACTTTTCCAAAATATCTTTGGTCATTGAAGGAAAAGGAGTATCTCCATCTGTGGCAATAGCCCCCCTATTGTAGTCAAACCAGAATTCTCTGCCTTTTGCATCTCTGGCAAATCCCGCTACCATATTTGCCCCCACTGGCCTCCCTATTCCATCCGGAGTCACAGCGGGCAAACCTGTAAAATAATTGGTAAGCATGCCTGATTTGGGATTCCATACAAACAGTCCACTGAATGAACCTACCAGATAATGACCACTGTCCAAATGATTCAAAACATTGCATCCCA
>CAZVTL010000305.1:0-4163 GCA_964630075.1 uncultured Tangfeifania sp. | reverse complement strand
GTACCTCGGCCTTCACCATCGACAAGTGGGCACCCTTCGGTGGGCCCGGCCATTGGAACGACCCGGATATGCTGATTTTGGGCAATGTCACCACCGGCACCGACCTGCATCCGACCCGTCTGACACCCGACGAACAATACAGCCATGTATCCCTGTTTAGCCTGTTGGCAGCACCGCTGTTGATCGGCTGTCCCATCGAACAGCTGGATCCCTTTACCCTCAACCTGCTTACCAACGATGAGGTGATTGACGTCAACCAGGATCCATTGGGGAAACCTGGCAGACTAATTGCAGAAGAGGATGGGGTGCAAATTTGGATGAAATCGCTGGAGGATGGATCCGTTGCTGTCGGTTTGTTCAACACCGCCGGTTTTGCTAAAACACCGCAATCCTATTTCCGCTGGGGAAACGAACCGGTCAAACAGTTTTCGCTTGATTTGGCTAAGGTTGGGCTTCAGGGAAAACACAAGATCCGTGATCTCTGGCGACAAAAGGATCTGGGGGAATTTGAAGGGGTTTTCAAAACAGAAATCAGGCACCATGGGGTGGTGATGATCAAGATAGCGAAAATATGACTATTACCTATGATATCAACAATTTGACCCCTCTAATTCTCCCCAAAGGGGAGACTTTAGATTCGTTCACTGATGAATCATCGGAGCGAAACGCCCCTCCTTTGGAGGGTTGGGGGAGGTCAACTGTTCGCAATAATCTTGATTTCCAAATTTGTTAAAACGTATAATTAGCTAAAAATATGAGCAATATTTCAAAACTATTTCCCCTATTTACCTGCCTGATCCTCCTTGGATCCTGCGCTGAAAAACACTCTGTCGTCTGGGTGGATGACCTGCCGCTCGTCTCCTTCTCCGAAGGCATACGGCCCGTAAAGGCAAAAGCCAACTACCTGACCGATACCATCCGCATCGGTGGTGTTCCGTTTGAAAGAGGTTTTGGTTCAATTACCACCGCCGTCTTTCCATTTCTCCTCAATGGAAATGCGCGCCGTTTTACGGCCGAAGTGGGAGCGGATGACAAGGCAAACAAAGAGATTCCGATCCGGTTTTATGTGATCGGAGACAGAAAAATCCTCTTCGAAAGTGGGGAGATGCGGGTGGGCGATCCAGCAAAAAAAGTCGACCTTAACCTCAGTGGCGTGCAGCGGCTGGGACTGCTCGCTACCGATGACATCGGTGGATTGAGAAACAAGATGACCTATTGCAACTGGGCCAATGCCAAATTTGAGATGGCTCCGGACAGTCTCCCGAAATTGATCCCCAACGGGGATGTAAGAGAGATACTCACGCCCGGTCCACCGCCAACTCCCAGGATCAATTCGGCGAAGATCTTCGGGGCATCACCGGGCTACCCATTTTTATACACCATCGCTGCTACCGGGAAACGCCCGATGACCTTTTCGGCGGAAAATTTACCGGCAGGACTCCAACTGGATCCTCATTCGGGAATCATCACAGGAAAAGTAAACAAACGGGGCAGCTATCAAGCTACACTCAAGGCGAAGAATGAGTTAGGCGAAGCAACCAGGGTATTGAAAATATGCATCGGGGATACCATTGCCTTAACCCCCCCAATCGGCTGGAACGGATGGAATTCGTGGGCTGAAAAGATTGACAGGGAAAAAGTGATCGCCTCGGCAGAAGCCATGGTCAGCATGGGGTTGAGGAACCATGGGTGGAGTTACATCAACATCGACGATTCGTGGCAGGGATTCCGTGGTGGCAAGCTGAACGCCTTGCAGCCCAATGAGAAATTTCCGGATATCAGGCAGATGGTCGACCATATCCACTCCCTCGGATTGAAAGCAGGCATCTACTCAACACCCTATGTATACAGCTATGCCGGCTATCCCGGCGCCTCCTCCGATTTTGAAAAGGGGGGCGAAAAACACGAACCCATCAAGAAAAACAGGCGTCCTTCCGCATTGATTGGCAAATACCGGTTTGAGACCAACGATGCCCTCCAGATGGCCGAATGGGGTTTCGACTACCTGAAATACGACTGGCGGATCGATGTCAATTCCACCCAGCGGATGTCGGAGGCACTGAAGAAATCTGGAAGGGATATTGTTTTCAGTATCTCCAACAATGCCCCTATCGAGAAGGCTGCCGACTGGGCACGCCTCACCAATGCCTGGCGTACCGGTCCGGACATCCGGGACAGCTGGCCAAGCCTCTTTCCATTGGCCTTCACCATAGACGCCTGGGCAGAATTTGCCGGACCCGGGCACTGGAACGATCCCGACATGATGATCCTGGGAAATGTGAGCATGGGACCCACAACGCTGCATTCCACCCGACTTACCCCCGACGAACAGTACAGCCATGTCAGCATCTTCAGCCTGCTGGCTGCACCATTGCTCATCGGCTGCCCCATCGAACAACTGGATGATTTCACCCTGAACCTGCTTACCAACGACGAAGTGATCGCAGTAAACCAGGATCCGCTGGGAAAACCGGCACGTTTGGTTGCAGACCAGGAGGGTATCCAGATCTGGGTCAAACCTTTGGAGGACGGCTCCTTTGCTGTCGGCCTGTTCTATACCGACGATTTTGGGAAAAAACCCCAATCTTACTTTCGCTGGGGCGACGAAACGGCCAGATCATTTACGTTTGATTTTGCCAGGGCCGGACTTCCTGGCAAATGGAACCTTCGGGATGTCTGGCGACAAAAGGATCTGGGTGAATTCGACGGCTCCTTTCCAACTGAAATCAGGCACCATGGGGTCATATTGCTTCGGCTATTTCCTGGTAAACAAATGGCGCAGTAAAAAAATTAAAGACCATTGTGCCATTCAGATTTGTAACGCTACATACAAAAAATAAGAGATGAAGAGAAGAGACTTTTTCAAAACAGGTGTTGTTGCCACCTCAGCAATGGCCGGTTTTTCAATCCTGCCCTCCAGGATATTCGGGAAAACTTTCGGATACGTTGCCCCCAGCGATAAGGTAAACCTCGCCTGCTGCGGAATTGGCAACCGGGGAAAAGACATCATCAAGTCACTGCACAAAACCGGCCTTTGCAACATCGTGGCACTTTGTGATACAGAGGCGGGTTCCCCCAATACCCAGGAAATTCTGGGTATGTTTCCCGATCTTCCCCGTTTTCAGGATTTCAGGCAGATGTTCGACAAAATGGGAAATCAATTTGATGCCATCACTGCCGGAGTCCCCGATTTCTCCCATTTCCCCATCACCATGCTGGCCATGTCGGAAGGGAAACATGTCTACGTAGAGAAACCGATGGCGCATACCTTCCATGAAGTGGAGCTGATGATGAAGGGTGAAAAAAGGTACAAAGTGGCCTGCCAGATGGGCAACCAGGGACATTCGGAGGAGAACTATTTTCAATTCAAAGCCTGGACTGAAGCCGGCATCATCAAGGATGTCACGAAGATTACTGCCTTTATGAACAATGGCCGGCGCTGGCATGGGATGAAAGTTGCAGATTTCCTTCCTGAGCAACCAATCCCGGAATACCTGGATTGGGACAAGTGGCTCACCACCTCCCGCCATTTTGCCTTCAACAAGGGTTACCTCAACGGCGACTGGCGTTCGTGGTTCGAGTTTGGCAACGGTGCGCTGGGCGACTGGGGTGCACACATTTTCGATACGGCCCACCAATTTCTGCAATTGGGTTTGCCCAATGAGGTAGATCCTGTTTTTATGGAGGGACATAGTCCGCTTATTTTCCCGCAAGCCTCCACCTTGTCCTTTAAATTCCCCGAAAGGAAAGGCATGCCGGCACTTGAACTGGAATGGTACGATGGTTTCAACAACCAGCCCAAACTTCCCGAATTTTATGGTGAACCGGTCAGGGCGAAGGACATTCCGCCACCGACTTCCGGAAATATAAACACCAAAAGGTACCCCGGAAAGATCATTTACAGTAAGGAGCTCACCTTCAAGGGAGGCGCCCATAGGGCAACCCTTGCGATCATCCCTTCGGAAAAAGCAAAAGAGATGGAATCCAAACTGCCCTTCGTGCCGGAAACACCTTCCAACCACTACGCAAACTTCCTCAAAGCATGTAAAGGTGAGGAGAAATGCAGGTCATCCTTCGAGGTCGCCGGACCATTGTGCCAAGTGATGGCATTGGGTGTTTTGGCGCAACGCCTCAACAAAAAACTGGTTTTCGACAAGGATAAA
>CAZVTL010000304.1:0-4178 GCA_964630075.1 uncultured Tangfeifania sp. | reverse complement strand
TCTTACTTGACAATCTACCCAGAATTTGGTCTGTGGCATCTACCACTACCCATTCTTTTTGTACCGTTGCTTTGTTGAGCGATACGGTTCTGTAACTTAAAGTGTCCACTTTCGGTTCAATTTATAATGTGATACAATCCATTTTTTGTCGGTTCACCTGTCGAATCAGCGCTGTACCAGTTCACCGGATTCCACTATCCGAAGAATTTTGCTAAGGTTGATACCGCCTCCAATCCGTACAACGACAAATTAGGATAAAATCGGGACTGCAAAAGTAGCGTATTTTTTTAAAACAACAACTCCTTCAAAAAAATAAGTAGTACAATATCAGGAGTTAAAGCAGTTATCTGGCATACAGTCGGTCTAATTGCCTTTTTTCAGGCATAAAAAGGATAAATTGACCATCAGAAAGAGCCCGGCACTGGTGGATAGCTTGTTAAGCGAGGGGTTGTAAAAGAGGTCGCTTGTGAATCCAAACTTGCTCCGATCAAATATATTGCGGTTGTAACGGTAGGAAAAGATAAACAGGTAATTGTTTCGCAAGGTGATGCTGTTTCCGATGATCCCATTTTGGAAAAGGGGCATTCCCAGTGGGGTAAAGAAGTTACGACTTTGCCAGTAACTTGTGCCAAAGGTACCATAATCGGTATTCATGGCCGTCTGGATGAAGAAAGCGTACCCACTATTCCCCGGAAGTCCGGTTTCATGCATCGGATAGATGGATTGAAGAAAGGAGCCTTCCAGCCTGCCTGATTTTATGAGCGGACTGTCTGATTGGTATTCATACCTGATACCTTCTGATACAACCACATGCGTTTGTGCCGGATCGGGACTGGAATCAATCTCACCCCCTTCGTGGAGCCCGTTAAAGGCCAGTGGAAGTGTGAGCTTTTTCCCCTCCTTTTCAACCACTGTAAATTCAGCCGATGCTCCAAACACAAATTCCTCCCGGTAAGGATCTCCGGCGAATATCATCTTTTGCCAGTCGATCCAGATATCTGTCTTGAGCCAATGGTTGACGAATTTGGCCTGGATACCGGCCTCCGGCTTCTCATTTAGAAAAACCTCGCTGTACTGCATCGGTTCGGCCAACCCATGGTTCAGATCCTGATTCAGGTTGCCCATCCGCAAAGAGAGACCTTTAACCGGCATGTACAGGGCCGAAAACCATGGAAATATTTTATACTTTTCATACCCGTTGTAGGCCAGCACCTGGGCCCCCAGTTCCAGCCTCAGCTTATTGTCAGGATAATAGAGCAGTTTTGGTCGGAGCCACAAGCCAGTCAGGGTAAGTCCATCCACATATTCACTTTTGTATTCGCTGTCTTTGAAAAAGCTGAGGTTGTCCACTGTGATGAACAATTTCCCCTTTGCCAGTGAATCCATTGGCAGATCAGCAACAAAAGCCTTGCTTATCTCCTGCGAAAACAGGGCTGTTGACAGGAAAATCAACGCCATTGTGGCAATTATCCTGAATCTGATAGTTATGTCCTTGTGTACCTTAGTGTCTTGGTGTCTTGGTGGCATCATACTGAGTTCAATCAATGCGTAAGGCTATTTTCTAACAAAACGATCGTAAAGGAAAAGTGACACCATCGCAGCAATCCCAATTCCTGTTATCACCATCCAGATGGCTGAAGGATGATATTTGTCCCACAACAACTGGGTAAACGCTTCATTGTTCATCCCCAACTTTTGGGCAGCCGCATAAAGGTAATCATTTTGCGAAAACTCTCCTCCAATGGCAGGAAGCTGAAAATTGTGCGCAGCCATTTCAAGTTTGGCCAGCGAAATTTTGTCAGACATGGCCTGGTATACATTTCCCGAAACGATCCCGGCAAAAAAGACGCCAATGGCTACCGGAATAAAAGAGTATCCCATGTACATGGCCGTTTTGTTGGGGGGGGCAATCCGGCCGATGTATTCTGTAATTTTGGGAGAACTTGACATCTCACCAAAGGAGAAAAGCAATAAGAAGAGGATAAGCAACAGTCCGTTTTGGGTGGAAAAGCACAACCCCATCCCTACCGAGGCAATCAGAATGCCGGTGGTCATCACTTTGAGCGGTTGAAAGCGCATGGCAACCGATGAGACGAGGATCTGGAACAGGATAATAAAACCGGCATCGATGTTGACCATCAGTTCTGCCGGAATGGTTCCTTCCGGAGTTCCCAGTTTGCCGGCGAGCCATGGGGAGACAGAGCTTATTAAATTGTAGACCGCATGCGTATCACTCCACTGTTCAATGAATACCGGAAGCGAGAGAAAAAGCTGGAAATACATGGTCCAGAAACCGGCAATAATCAGTAGAAATAGTACAAAACGCCAATCCAGCAAGGCCTCCATGATGTTTCGGAACATTCTTTGCATCTCACCGGCCAAACTTAGGTTGAGCTCTTTTCCCCGCTCCTTGCTGGGTTCCTTGAAGAACAGGATCAACAGCACAAAGTTGAATGCTATAACGGCTGCGGAGGCATAGAAAACATAATCCCACGAGTATTTTCGGAAGAAACTGGTCACAAAAGGTCCGATAAATGCCCCAATATTTACCATCATGTAAAAGATGCCAAACCCAATCGAGGAGGTCTCCTTGTCGGTAGTTTTTGCTATCGTAGCCGAGATGATCGGTTTGAAGAGTGCCGCTCCGATAGCCAGAAAGAGGTAGAAGATGAATACCGCTGCATAGGAGTGAAAGATTGGCAGCATCAGAAATGCTACTGTATATATAGTGTAAGCGATAAACAGCGTTTTTCGGTAACCGATGCGATCCGCAATGGCGCCGGTGATAATCGGCAGGAAGTAGAGGATTGCCGTTCCGATTCCCATCATCAGTCCCTTCTGGGTTTGGCTGAAGCCCAGTCCACCTTCATCCGTTGATCCCGTCAGGTAGAGCGCAAAAAGCATGTAAAACCCATACCAGGCCCATCTTTCAAACAGCTCCATGGCATTGGCATACCAGAAATTGGTAGGGAATTTTCGAAAAACATTCGTTGGATTCATCGATCGTTACAATTTGAACAGCTCAAATGTAAAAAAATTTGGTTCACTTATTGGATTGGAAACACATTCACCAGGATAAGGTCATGCTTTTAGCAATTGGCAGTTAGCAGTCAGTGCCGGGGGGTTGAGGATGGAAAGGCAATCAACTGATTGGAAGCTGGCACAGTACAAGCCCTTCGACACGCTCAGGGACCGAAAAATTCTTCAGCCCTTTTAACCACTTCGACAGGCTCAGTGAGCTTCAATCCAAAATCCAAAATCCAAAATCCAAAATTGTGCCATATTCAATTTATCTTTGTCCGTTTAAAATCTGTGTTTACTATGGAAAGGCGTCAAAAACCCGATTGGCTGAAGATCAAACTCCCCACCGGGGCCAACTACAGGCAGGTGAAACAAATCGTGGAAGGCAACCACCTCCACACCATTTGCTCCAGTGGAAGATGTCCCAACATGGGTGAATGCTGGGGTGCCGGTACAGCCACGTTTATGATATTGGGCGAAATCTGCACACGCTCCTGTAAATTTTGTGCCACCCTATCGGGAAAGCCTTTTCCACCAGATCCGGAGGAACCTTCCAAAATTGCCGAATCGATCCATTTGATGGGATTGAAACACGTGGTGGTCACCTCGGTCGACCGTGACGACCTGCCGGATGGAGGTGCCGCACACTGGGCTGAAACGATCCGGCAGATCAGGAAGGTCAATCCCGGAACCACCATTGAGGTACTGGTTCCCGATTTTGACGGGAGAGCTGAGTTGATAGAGCAGATCGCCCTGGCCCAGCCGGATATCATCTCACACAACCTCGAAACTGTTGCCCGTCTCACACCCCAGGTCAGAAGCCGGGCAAAATACGTTACCAGTCTGAAAGTGATCGGATGGATCGGATCATTTGGTATTACCTCCAAGTCTGGAATCATGGTTGGCCTCGGTGAAACAACGGAGGAGGTGCTTCAATGCATGGATGACCTGAGAGCCGTCAACTGCGAAATTTTGACGATTGGCCAATACCTGCAGCCGACAAAACAGCACCTCGAAGTTGCAGCATATCTTCATCCCGACCAGTTTGCCCACTTCAAAATGGAGGGAATGTCCCGCGGATTCAGCGTGGTGGAAAGTGCTCCGCTGGTCCGTTCCTCTTACCATGCCGAAAAACATCTGATCACCAAAACCTAATA
>CAZVTL010000303.1:0-4204 GCA_964630075.1 uncultured Tangfeifania sp. | reverse complement strand
TGCTTTTCCCTTTCTTGTTGAAAGCATAGCTCACCCCGATCTCAATCATACCACCCATGCGGTAGTAGGTGGTCTCCTGGTAAAAGATCTCCTTTCCTTTGCTGTTAAATGCCTGTGTATCCAATCCCTCGACATTCGAACTCAACAGATCCAGCACCCGGAGCGAAAAATCCCAACCCTTGAGTTTTACAGGAGCATAACTCAGCGAACCGTTCATCAGGTACAAAAGGTCATTCTGACCCTGGGCAGTTACCGTGGCAGACTTCAGGTTGAAATCGACGGCAAGCTTCAGTTCTTTGGTAAGATTCAGGTTGGCATTCGACTTGAGACTCCAGTTCAGACTGTTGTTGTCCACCTTGAACCCAAAGATATCACCCTTCACTGTGTAGTTGTACAATGAGCCACCGATAAAAAACTTGCCCACTTTCCCGGCATCCAGGTTGGCATTCAGTTCAGCACCCAATGATCTTGAGTTTCCGGCATTGGTAAAGCTACGGATCAGCACATCCTCCTTAACGATGGCATAGACATCCGGATTTTCGTTGGTTACAGTATTAACCCTGAATACAGCATTGTCGACACCCCGGTAAAAGCCTGTCAAAGTCATGGTATGCTTCTTGATTTTCCGTTCATAGGAAAGTTCTGTTGTGAGCAAATACTCAGGTTGCAGCTGAGGATCTCCAACCTCATACACCTCAAGGTGCCGGCGGTAAAGGAAAGGAGCCATGTTTTTGGCAGGTGGCCTGCTGATTCTGCGACTTCCCGCCAGGGTCAGCTTGTCACTCCCCGAAGCCTCCCATGCAAGGTGCAGATTGGGAAAAAGGTCAAAACGCCGAACCCCGTAAGAGGCGCTCTTCTCCCCGGCAAAAAGGGAAAAATAATCAGGATTGAGCACATCCAGTCTCTGGTCGGTGAACTCCATGCGCAACCCTGCAATGTATTTGAGCTTTTTGATGCTACCCGAATAATCTGCATAGGCAGCATAAATGTTACGCTTCAGATCGATGCCATTCTCAAGGTCGGTGTATGGATAAAAATTTCCGGATCTTACATCCAGTGTGTCATAAATGAAATCACCTTTTACCGAAAGGAACTGGGGTTGGAATCCCAATCCAAGTTTGGATCCATTGTCAAAAGCGGTGGTATAATCGACCGATAACCGGTAGCCATTCAATGGGGTATCATCGGATTGCCGGTACTCCAGTGTTTTTGATCCAACCACATCACTGGCAGGATTGTATTGAAAATTCTGGTTGTTCAGCTCCCTGCTCAGGCCGGAAAGTTCGTAAAGCCCGGAGATTTTCAGCTCTTTGCTTTTGGAAAATTTGTGGGAAAAGTCAAGGCTGTAGTTCTGAAATTGGCCGAAACGGTCGTCCGAATTGGGATTGTAAATCCAGGTATCATTCCTGGAATAGCCCGGTACCGTCACCTTGTTGACATCAGCATAAAAAATATCATAGATGTAAAAAGCGGATCGCCCTTCCGTCCGGTTGCCAAAAAACCAGCCTCCCGAAAGTGTCGAATTCTTCGAGAGCTGATAATCGATGCCCAGGTTGGCAGAGAGGTTTCCATACCATTCCGGACGCTCCCCATCTGCCACCATGTGCCGGTATACCTGGTCGGTTACCCTGATGCGTGCATCCCCGGCTCTGCTGCCATTCACATTCCTGTGGTTGAAGTTCAAACCTCCCGATACTGTCAGTTTATCCTTGAAATAGACCAGATTCATTCCTCCACCATAGCGGTTGTCATTCAGCCTGTACCCGCTGTACTCATCGGTCAGATTGTTCCAGGGGCCGCCGCCGGCCATGCCGTTGAGCGATACAGACAGTCCTTCCATGCCGGCTTTTTTGGTATTGATGTTGACAATTCCACCCTTCCCCTGAGCGTCATACCTGGCAGTTGGAACTGAAATAACCTCCACGTTTTCGATCTGCGAAACGGAGATCTGACCCAGCAGGGTTGCAGGATCGATCTGCGTAGGTTTGCCATTCAGGTAAACAATAAAATCGCTCGTCCCTCTTACCGATACAGACCCGTCAGGATCCACCGATACCGAGGGAATCTTGCTCAGCAGGTCTGTGGCAGTACCTCCTTTTGCCGTGGCAAAATCGACAGCACGGTAGGTTTGACGGTCTATTGTGCCAACACTCGTTTTGGCGTTGCCCCTTACCTCCACCTCGGCTACATCAATGGCGACAGGACTCAGGGCGACCGTTCCAACATTCACAATACTTGATTTTTTGCTCAGCACTATGCCCGAAAGTGTGTCACTTTGGTAACCCATAAACTTGACCACCAGTTTGTAACTCCCCATATCCAGATGGTTCAAAACAAAGGCTCCATCACTGCCCGAAACACTACCCGCCTTAAACACACCAGTTTCAGAAAGGATGCTGATGGTGGCAAAGGGAATCTTCTCCTTCGAAACCTTGTCGGAGATGGTACCAGATATGCGTCCGTTCTGACCAAACGATGCAAAAGATCCGAAAAACAAAGAGAAGGAGAGCAGGAGAAACTTGTTCATAGAGGTAATATTTTTAAAAAATTATCGTTGGTTCCTGACCATTTGGGCCGATTACGGCTCCTTTTATCTCAGGATTATTTTTCTTATCTTGCTTAACCCATTTTCAAATAGCTGAACATCCAACTATGTGCAACAAAACTCTATACGTGGTAAACATATGCATAGTTGCATATATTTCCTGCATTATGCCCGCCAGTGCCCAGAAAAGTATCAAAATCCAATTCGATAGCAGCAAAGAGGTCTCCGGAAAGAAATTTGCCATCCAGGATATTACCCCTGGCATTCCCGCCAACTGGGATGGCTACAACTTCGTGGTACTCGAATTAAAGGCCTCAACTCCTCAGCGATTTCATGTCGGATTCACTACCGAGACCGGCTACAATGAACTTCGTGTCATGAGCTACTGTGCCAACGGCTGGAACAAACTGGCCATCCCCCTCCGTTTCTACCGCGACCTGCCCGGTGCAGCACACGACCTGGCCGCTACCTACAACCAGCCCCGCTACACCGGCTGGGTCAACCTCGGCGGCAAACGAGGTCCGCTAAGGGGCATCGATTCCATCGGTATCCGCATGCAGGCTCCCATCAACAATCCGGTTATCGAACTTAGATCCATTTCCCTTTCGGCGGAAGATCCCGGGGATCAATACCTCGGCGACCAACCCGTGGTCGATGAATTCGGTCAGTGGAACCTGGGGGAATTTGAAAGCAAGGTCAAATCGGCCGAACAGCTCCAGAAAGAGTGGGCCGCCGAAGAAGTTGAGGTCGTTAGCACCAAAGCCTACGATTACGCCAAATTCGGGGGTTACCTACCGGGACAGCGAAAGGCGACAGGTTTCTTCCGGACCGAAAAAATCAACGGCAAATGGTGGTTTGTTGATCCGGAAGGGTATCAATTCCTCTCGGTTGGGGTAGATTGTGTCAGCCCGGGAGGTGGTGGAAATGCCAGGGACCTTGACAAAAGAGATCATATTTACAAGGCTCTGCCCCCAACCGGCATTGGCTCCAATCCGCGGAGACCCAACTCCGCCTCTTTCGGAACCTGGAACCTCTACCGAAGGTATGGCGATAGCTATCCCGAAAAATCCCGTGAACTGGTCATCAAACGTATGGACAAATGGGGCCTCAACACCATCTGTAACTGGTCTTCCATGGAGGTGATGGCACTCAACAGAAAAGCCTTCATGCTGCAACTGCGCGGGGTGGGCATCGAAAATGGCATCATGGGATTGCCTGATGTATATGCCACCGACTTTACTGCCAAAGTAGATGCCTCCATCAAGGAATTTGTCACCCCTTTCCGGGAAAACCCCTGGCTCATTGGTTACTTTTCGAGCAATGAACCATCCTGGACTGGCCAGGAGGAGAGACTATGCGGGATGCTGCTCAGCGGAGGGGATCGGCCACTCAAAAACCAGTTGCTGGAATTCCTGAACGGAAAAGATACACCCGAAAAAAGGAGGCAGTTTGTGGTAGAAACCTTCCGGATCTTCCTGCAGACCGTCAACAAATCGCTCAAGACCCACGACCCCAACCACCTCAACCTCGGCATCCGCTTCGGGCACAATCCTGGCAAGGAGATACTGGCAGTCTGCAAGGATGTCTTCGATGTTTTCAGTTTCAACTGCTACGACCTGGCCCCGAAGAAAGAGTTCATGGACCAGATCATGGAGGGCA
>CAZVTL010000302.1:0-4252 GCA_964630075.1 uncultured Tangfeifania sp. | reverse complement strand
TACTTCAGCATGGAATTTGGACTCCATTCCAGTTTAAAAATATATTCCGGAGGTCTGGGTATTCTTGCCGGTGACTACCTGAAAGAGGCAAGTGACTCAAAAGTTGACATGACGGCCGTTGGATTACTATACCGGTACGGTTACTTCAAACAGGTGATCTCCACCAATGGGGAGCAGTTGGCGACCTATGAACCCGAACATTTTTCCAAGATTCCGATTCAACCTGCATTGGATGAAAATGGCGAATGGATCATTGTTGAGGTAAAAATGCCCGATCGCATCGTATTTGTCAGAGTTTGGTATGTCAATGTTGGAAATGTCAAACTGTACCTGCTCGATACCGATTCTGAAAGCAATCCGGAAGGAGACCGTTCCATTACCCATCACCTCTATGGCGGTGACAATGAGAACAGGTTAAAACAAGAGATGGTACTTGGTCTTGGAGGGATTCGTGCACTGGAAAGACTTGGAATTCAGTCCGATATTTACCATTGCAACGAAGGACATGCCGCCTTCATCGGACTCGAGCGCATATTGCAGATTAAAAACAAATCCAAGCTGGATTATTCCGAAGCCAAAGAGATCGTAAGGGCATCCACACTGTTTACCACCCATACTCCCGTGCCTGCAGGCCATGACTCATTCCCCGATGAGACTTTCAAGGCATACATGCATCCTGTAGCCCTGGAACTGGGAATTACCATGGATGAGCTGATGATGCTGGGTAAAGCAGACAGTCACGAAGGTCGTTTCAACATGAGTTTTCTCGCAGCGAATCTGTCCCAGGCCATCAATGGCGTGAGCAAACTGCACGGAGATGTCAGCAAACAACTGTTGAGCGAGTTATACCGGGGTTTTCTGCCGGAGGAGCTCGACAACATTGGTTACGTCACCAATGGGGTGCACTACCCAACCTGGGCTGCTGCCGACTGGAAAGTCGTTCACGATCAAATCCTCTCTGCCGAAGAGATGGCAGAGGATATCCATGAATACGAGGAGGGAGGCGAAATGCGCGCCTGGAGAAACATCTACAAGGTCTCTGACAAATTGATCTGGGATACCAAATCCAAGCTTCGCGAACAACTGATCGAATACATCAAAAGACGCTTCACCGACATCCACATCCAACGGAACGAAAATCCAAAATACATCTCTGAAGCCATCTCCAAGCTCAATCCCAAGGCATTGACCATCGGATTCGCACGGCGTTTTGCCACCTACAAAAGGGCGCACCTGCTTTTCCGTGATTTGGAACGACTGGCCAAGATTATCAACAATCCCGACAGGCCTGTTCAGTTTCTCTTTGCAGGAAAGGCACATCCAGCCGACAAGGCTGGCCAGGATCTGATCAAATACATCATCGATATCTCCAAACGACCCGAATTTGTTGGCCGAATACTCTTCCTGCAAAACTACGACATGAACATTGCCAAGATGCTGGTGCAAGGTTGTGATGTTTGGATGAATACTCCTACCCGGCCACTTGAAGCATCCGGCACCTCTGGTGAAAAGGGGGTCATGAACGGCACACTGCACTTTTCAGTCCTGGATGGCTGGTGGGTCGAAGGTTACAAACAGGATGCCGGTTGGGCCCTGCCACTCGAAAATTCATTTGACAGTCCGGAACTCCAAGATGAACTCGACTCCGAAGCCATCTATGGAATTCTTGAAAATGAAGTAGTTCCTGCCTATTATTACCGAAACGATAAAAATATCCCGGTGCTGTGGGTCGACTTTATCAAGAACACTTTTGCTGAAGTCGTTCCCCTATTTACGACCAAAAGAATGATGAAAGACTACTTCACGAGATATTACCTGCCCCAGGCAGAGCGTACGACATCTCTGAAGGAGAACAATTTCAAACTTGCCAGGGATTTGGCTGCATGGAAAGCAAAAATTCTAAATGTTTGGAATACCATTGAGGTGAAAAACATTCAGGTTTCAGACGGTATCACCAATACCTACGAAATGGGTAAGGCCTATCCTTCCAGCGTTACGCTAGATTTGAAAGGTCTTGCACCAGATGAAATCGGGGTAGAACTGATCGTAGCCACAGGTACCGATCAACCAAAATTTGTGGCGAAATATGATTTTTCGGCCAAGAAGACTACCAATGACCAACTGGCACACTACCTTTTGGAACTTACCTTGAAGAAACCAGGAAGCTACAACTACGGATTGAGGATCTATGCAAAACACAGTGGTCTTCCAAACCGACAAGATTTCAGGTTGCTCAAGTGGCTTTAAGATAATCCGCCGTTTTACAATTTATTGTACAGGAGTTTGTTGAGGAGATCTTCCTTGTATTTTGGAGATACCTTCAACAGCTCCCCTGTTTTCAATTCCACCATTCCTCCCTTAGCTTTGATGTAGCGCACCACATTCACCAAATTTACCAGGTGGCTCCGGTGAATTCGGATAAATCCCAATGGGGTAAGCAGGTTTTCAAACTCCAGCAAGGTTCTGCTAACTATCTTCTCTTCAGCATCCTTGAATATAATCCGGGTGTAGTTGCGCAACCCCTCACAACGTATGATCTTGTCAGCAGCAATGATGGCAAAGCCGTTTAACTCCGGTAGGGCAATCGTCTTGGCCCCCTGCTCCCCATGTGACAATATATTTGCCCTGAGCGCATTGACAGCAATGGTGTTCTCAACTCTTTTGATTTTGGGTATCCTGGCGATGGCCTTGCCAAGCTCTTCTATGTTAATGGGTTTCACAATGTAATCGAATGCCGAATACTTGAAAGCCCTGATGGCATATTCACTGTATGCCGTAATAAAGATGATTTTAAAATCAATCTTCTTTAACTTGTCCAACAGATCAAAACCCGTACCATCGGGCATGCTGATATCCAAAAAAACCAAATCCGGACTGACCTGTTCGATCAGTCTTGTACCCTCTTCAACAGATCCGGCCTCTCCCAGTACTTCCACATTTGCGATGGTCTTCTTCAGAATCTCTCTCAACAACATTCTGGAGATGGAATCATCGTCTACAATAACAGCCTTTACCATAATAGATATTTTTCAAAAATCAGTTGCCAACCTTCCTCCGCGAGGGAAGTAAAATACAACACCAAACTAAAAGCGCGTTCAATGATAACAAAGTAAACCCGAAAAGGATTTACAGAATTGAATATTTTTTAAAAAAAATGCAAATTGCCTATTATTTCAGATATTTGTAAAAAAAATCAATGGCCTCCATACTCTGTATCGAAACCTCCACCGAAGTCTGTTCAGTTGCCCTTTCTGTTAATGGAGAGATCATCGGACAGCGCGAAGATGCCAGCGGAAAGAACCATGCCCTGCTGTTAACCCTCTTCGCTGACGAGGTAATGAAGGCCTGCCATCGCTCCTTCAACCAACTCGATGCCATTGCTGTATCCGGTGGACCTGGATCCTATACCGGATTGCGGATTGGTGTCTCTACGGCCAAAGGATTGTGCTACGCTTCCGGATTGCCCCTCATTGCCATCCCTTCACTCGAGGCAATGGCCCACCATGTTGTCCACAATCTGTCCAATTTGGGATATGAAAGTGAAGAACAGCTTCTCTTTTGCCCCATGATAGATGCAAGGAGAATGGAGGTGTATGCCTCCATTTACGACAAAAAGATGAAACCCATCAGAAATATCCAGGCAGATATCATCGATCATCTCTCCTTTGCAGCGCTCCTGCAAAACTACAAAATACTCTTTTTTGGCAATGGGGCAGACAAGTGTAAATCCTCCATCGTCCATCCCAATGCACTTTTTCTGCAAAATATTATCACTTCTGCCAGCCACCTGGCCACACCTGCAGAGGAGGCCTTCCAACATGGAAAATTTGCAGATGTTGCCTATTATGAGCCCTATTACCTGAAAGACTTTGTTGCTACAATACCAACAAAAAATATCTTCCATTCAAAACAGGAGGCTAATCTGGCAGAAGAATGAAGAAAATCCTGATCATCACCTATTATTGGCCTCCCAGCGGAGGCGCCGGTGTTCAGCGATGGCTGAAATTTTGCAAATACCTTCCTGAATTTGGATACCTGCCGGTTGTTCTCACAGTCGACGATGCAATGGCCTCCTATGCCCAGACAGATTTTTCCCTTCTTCGGGAGGTTGGTCCTGAAATTCAGGTTCACAGAACCAAAACTTTCGAACCCTATAACCTCTACCGGAAGCTTTCAGGCAAGAAGGAGATCCCCTATGGCGGCTTCTCCAACCAGAAAAAGGTAACAGTCTTTGAGAAACTCTCCCGGCTCA
>CAZVTL010000301.1:0-4368 GCA_964630075.1 uncultured Tangfeifania sp. | reverse complement strand
GGTTGGGGTGGCCCAATCCTTGTGAAATCCGTCAAACCGGAAGGTGCCATCCGATATTTTTGAGAAAACGTAATGCAGCAACCGGAGGGCATATTTGAATACGAGGTAGATAACAATGATGGCGAAGAGCTTCGGGAGGTAGAGCCAGATGCCTGATAGGGTTGCATTCAAAGGATTCAAAACCCAGCCCAGCAGCGTTACAGTCCACGTTCGGGTGACAGGAAGGATACTGAACAAAATGGGGAATGAGATGATTACCACCATAACCTGGAGGGTAAGTCGCAGGAATCCGATGATCTTGAAAAGATAGATATCAAAAGTTTCCTGGTTATGTAAAAGAAATTTCAAGAATCCCAGACGGCCATGAAGGTAAATGATTTTGTTTTTGAGGTAGTTGGTTAGTTTTCTGAAAAGCAGGTTGATAAGGTGGATGATCAGGAAGAGCAAGGAAAGTATCAGGATGATCCATCCCAGTCGCTTTCCAATATTGGAAGTCCGGTTCAGTTCACGCTCCTGCTCTATGGCCTTTTTGATGGAGCCGAGGTTTACTTCCGCCAACTCAGATCTGCCTTTGTTGACACTTTGCGCATCCTTCTCCGTAACAGACATGACAATGATGTCTGGTTTGTAAATAATCTCTGTAAAAGTTTCATCTTCAATCAATGAGAGTGAATCAGGATAAAAAAAGGGAGCTTCGTAAAGTGATCTGATTCTTTTGGTAATATTTCGGGCACGTTCTTCCGCCGTATGCGACCCGATCCGGTTGGACAAATAGAACAGTGTATCCCGGAATGGAACAACACCATACTTGCTGCCGGTATTGTTTCCCACTGCTAGAATTGCCGCTGTCTGTAAGGTGGAGGTCGAATCACCTGCATCCTTCCTGCGGCTTTCTTCCATTGCAGTAGCCAAAGAAATTAAATAGAAACAAAGTACAATGGTTAGGAAGCTGGTTCTCATACAGACAAAAATAATTAAGTATAAATATCGAAAAATAATTATTGCAAAATTCAGCACGGACTTCTTTTCCTGGATTCAGGTTACGGAAAAATCAGAAAGTTCTCAAAGTAGCTTTAGATTGGCAGCTTTTCAAAATATTGCCAAACCGGATCATTGGGAACCAAAGCTGTGATCACAACCTGCTCCATAGAGACAGGATGGATGAACTTGATGGTCCGGGCATGCAGGTGGATTCCGCCATCCTTGTTGGACCTTGGAAATCCATATTTCAAATCCCCTTTGATGTGAATTCCGATGGCTGCCAGCTGAGCCCTGATCTGGTGATGTCTGCCGGTATGGAGTTCTATTTCCAACAGATGAAAACGATCGGAGGAGGCGATGTAGCGATAGGTCAGGGAGGCCCATTTGGCCTCTTTCTGCTCCTTCAGGTAGGCATAGGATTTGTTTTGTTTTTCGTTGCGTACCAGCCAGTGCCCGAGTGTGGCCGAAAGCAGTTCAGGCTTGTTATCCACGACTGCCCAATAGGTTTTTTTGATCTCTCCGTCATTTCTGAAGAGTTCATTCATTCTGGCAAGTGACTTGGAGGTACGGGCAAAAAGCAAAACCCCACTGGTTGGTCGATCCAGCCTGTGGGTGACTCCGAGAAAGACATTGCCCGGCTTCTGGTACCTCTCTTTCAGGTAGCTCTTTACCTCATCCCCAATGGTGCTGTCTCCGGTTTTATCTCCCTGGACAATATCTCCGCAACGCTTGTTGATGGCAATCAGGTGATTGTCCTCCATTAGAATCTCCAGCTTCCTTTCTTGCATGGCATCAGTCATGGTTTTTTGATCAGATAATGTGAAAATTGGGAAATGTGAAAATGTGGAAATTGGGAAATGTGAAAATTTGAAGAGAGGATATTGAGTGGTTTCAATATAAAGCTTTGAGATTGATTAAAAATTAAATTCAAGCATCTCCACAAAAGCTTATTTCCACATTTCCCAATTTTCACATCTCCACATTTTCTTAGTCGTACTGCTCCTTCACATTCGGGAAATCCTGCGACTTTACATCCTTGATATAATTTCCAACGGCGCCTTTTATCTCCGCTGCCAGGTTGTGGTAACGGCGCAGGAACCGGGGAGAAAACTCCTGCGTAATTCCCAGCATGTCATGAATGACAAGTACTTGTCCGTCAACGCCACCTCCGGCACCAATGCCGATGATCGGGATTTTCAACTCTTTGGCAACTTTGGTTCCCAATGAAGCCGGGATTTTCTCTAAAACGATGGCAAAGCATCCAGCCTCTTCGAGCAGTTTGGCATCCGTCAGCAATTTGTTGGCCTCTTCTTCCTCTTTTGCCCTGACCACATAGGTGCCGTAACGGTTGATTGACTGCGGCATCAATCCAAGGTGCCCCATAACCGGAATCCCGGCTGAGAGTATGCGCTGTACAGATTCGATCACCTCACTGCCTCCTTCCAGTTTTACAGCATCCGCATGGGTGATCTTCATGATTTTGATGGCAGAGTTCAGTGCCTCCAACGAATTTCCCTGGTAAGTACCAAAAGGCATATCTACGACCACAAGACAGCGGGTCACCGCTTTCACTACCGATTTGCCGTGGTAAATCATCTGGTCAAGTGTAATTGGCAGGGTAGTCTCATGTCCGGCCATTACATTGGCTGCCGAATCCCCAACAAGTATGACATCAATTCCGGCCTGGTCGACCAGCTTGGCCATGCTGTAGTCGTAGGAGGTGAGCATGGAAATCTTCTCCCCATGCAGTTTCATCTCCGAAAGAACGTGGGTCGTCACCCTTTTGATCTCTTTGTGCACTGACATAAGGTCGTGATTTTTATCGATTATAAAACAAAGTTACCAAAATCAAATGTGAAAATGGGGAAATGTGAAAATGGGGAAATGAAAAAAGTGCTGAGAGCTTAATTGTCAGCACTTTTTGTTATAACTCATAACTCATAACTTTCTTCTTATACTTTTAGAAACACCTTTTTCTGGTAGAGGAAGTACAAGAACAACCATTCCAGGGTGATTCCTCCAAGAATAACAATCCAGTTACCCAGGGCGGGTTCCAGAAATCCGACAAAGAAGGCTGAAGCATCCCGGAAATCAAAGATCCTGCTGGCCATATAGATGGTGATCGAATTCATTCCGATTACTTTGAAAAAGAATAGTTTGTAAGAGCCGATACCCCAGACCCACTCATTGGCCCATGGTTTTACATCAATAAAAAGATAGAAAAGTGAGAGGAGCATGAAACTGATTCCGGAGGTGAGAAGGTTAAAAGGAACGGTCCAGGCAGCTTTGATGATGGGGTAGAAGGTGGAGAGCAACAAGGCTGCAACGACCAGTGATGCTCCCACCAATGCCAGTATCTTTACCTTTTTGGTGGAGGCTGGATTTCCATCACGCAGGATACCTCCGGCCAAAGCACCCATCAAGGTCACCGAGATGGCTGAGATACTGCAAAGAAGCCCTTCCGGATCGAAGGTAGTGCCATGCAACCTGCCAGGGACCAGCAACCTGTCAAGATAGGCATTGATCCCATTGACCGGATCCAGCATCCCTGCTCCCGCTCCCGGCACCGGTACCAGTAACTGGAGTATTGCTATGGAGCTGAGTATCCCGGTCAACCAAAAGATTCTGGATTTCATGCTATTCGTGTAAATCACAATGGTGGCAGCAAAAAAATAGGCTATCCCGATCTGTCCCAACACGCTTGGTATGCGCATTGTGCTAAAACCCTTTTGCAATGCCCCGTTGTACAATATACCCAGGATTACCAGCAGGATACCGCGTTTGGCTGCCTTTTTCAGCAGTGCAGTTTTGTCGGCTCCTTTTTCAATTCTGGCGGTGATGGCATAGGGTATGGCAACCCCGGAAATAAACATAAACAGTGGGAAAATAAGGTCTTCGAAGTGAAACCCCTCCCATCTTACATGCGACATCTGTTCGGCTACAACGTTGAGCCAACCCCAGTCAAGGGCCTTTGATAATGCTACGACCAGGCTTCCTCCCCCAATGATCCAAAACATGTCGAAACCGCGCAGGACATCCAGTGAAGCAAGGCGATCCGTAGGCTTGTCATTTAGTTTTTGTTTTTGCATTTGGTTAAATGTTAATGATATTTTGTAGTAAAACACTTCAAAGATATTGAATAATGCAATGCCATTTATGCCATCTGACAGCAGATTTTTCTGTCGTTTTGTCACAATATATGACAAGATATTCCCGGGAGACACCAATTTGATGGCCAAAGACCATGAATAGGCGTCAAGGAATGAATTGGCACAAAGATTGATTGGAAAGAGGTATTGGAACGAAAGAAACATAAAAACATTTTAATATTAAAACAGAATACAATGGGAAAAATTATTGGAATTGACTTAGGGACAACCAACTCCT
>CAZVTL010000300.1:0-4401 GCA_964630075.1 uncultured Tangfeifania sp. | reverse complement strand
GCCCTGCATAAATCCTGGTTTGTCAAGACTTGCATTTACTACCGTTTCTATACTGGTAATCCCTGCTCTATGGCAATTCTTCTTAGAAAGCCCGGTAGCACCTACGCCATAATCGAAAACTTTGCAGATACCGGTTTGAATGGTGCCAGGAAATCTAGCCACATTTCCGGAAATGACATTTTCCCCGGCAACGCGGCCTTGCAAGTTGGCCAAATCCCCATATGGAGCATGAATTGAAGTGCCGGTTATTAAATTGGGGATTTCGATGCAGTCGCCTACCGCATAAATATCCGGGTCGGTAGTTTGCATGTATTCGTTCACAATCATCCCTCCAGATGGCCCAATAGGCAATCCTGATTCCTTGGCCAATTTGGTATTGGGAACAACCCCAGTGGCGATAACTGCCAGCTGGCAAGGGATTTCAGTGCCATTTTGAAGTTTGACCGCAACGAGTTTGCCATTTTCTCCCAACAGGGCAGCCACTCCATTTTCCAGTATTACATTGGCTTTGGTCATCACATATTTCTCAACAAGCTTGGCCATTTTCTTGTCGAGAAAAGTCAATAGTTGGGGCAGCAATTCGATGAGTGTAATCTCTATACCGGCAAGATTGAGCGCCTCGCAGGTCTCTATTCCAATAAGTCCGCCTCCGATAACTACGGCTTTCCTGATAATTCCTTCATCCCTCACTTTTCTTAAATAGTCCGCATCGGGCAAGGATTGCAGGGTAGTAACACCATCCAGCTCAAGACCAGGGATCTGTGGCATGCGGGGTGTCGAACCGGTAGCAATGATTAGTTTATCATATTCTAGAGAACCTTCCATTCCTGATACCAAATCGGTATAGCGTACCTGCCTTCTGGCTCGGTCAACAGTGGTTACCTCTGTATTCACCATCGTGGTAATTTTTTTGGCATTCCAAAAGAATTTTGAGTCGCGGACAACTCCGGCAGGTGAACATAGCAATTGATCCCTGTCATCAAAGAATCCGCCAATGTAATAGGGATAGCCACAGGAAGCCATTGACAGATCTGAGGCTTTCTGTATAATAGTAATTTCAGCATTCTCGTCCATCCGGCGCGCTTTGGAAGCAGCTTTTGGACCGGCAGCAGAACCGCCAATTACGATAATTCGTTTTGTGTTCATAGACTTTTTATTAGTGAATTCTTTTGTCTTAATCCGACCATCGACACTATTTATTGCGGGTTTATTCCTTTCGCTTGAGTTCAATCGCATTGATTACAAATTCTGGGGCAGCACATGGTTTCCAGTTATGTTTATTAACAAATGCAAGTACTGTTTCTGAATCATTAATTAGTTCATATTTTGCATTATAAATTTTGTAGTTGAACCAAATACGAACCCCTTTCATTGCTTTCAGTGTGGTTTTAACAGTTAAAATATCATCATAATTTGCTGTTTTGTGAAATCTGACACTCATGGAAATTACCGGCAACATAAAACCAGCTTCTTCAACCGACTGGTAGGAAATACCTATCGTACGGAACAGTTCCCATCTGGCTGTCTCATAATATTTTGCATAGTTTGAATGATGTACTGTTCCCATTTTGTCTGTATCAGGGTACATTACCCTCAATGTGTAAATGTGTTCTATCATTTTTCAAAATTTAATATGCAATCGATTATCCTGTCAAATCCTGCCTTAACGGCAGGATCTTTAAACAGTTCTCCCAGTTTACCGCCATCGCAAATAGAACAAATGGTTTCATTGATTGGAATCTGTGCAATCAAAGGGATATCGAATGTTTGTGATAAAAGTTCGCCCCCTCCTTGTCCAAAAAGAAAGTACTTTTCTTCCGGATGTTTGGTTGGGGTAAACCAGGCCATATTCTCAACAATACCCAATACCGGAACACCGATAAATTCATCCTGTAACATGCCAATTGCCTTCTGAACATCTGCAATCGCTACCAATTGAGGGGTGGTGACCACCAAAGCATTGTCTATGAAAAATTCCTGGAGGAGGGTGATCGGTATATCTCCGGTACCGGGGGGGGGTATCAACGATCAAATAGTCCAACTCGCCCCAGTCGGTTTCGGTGAGGAGCTGCTTGAGAACGTTGGAGACCATTGGCCCTCTCCAGATGGCGGCTTGCTCAGGCTCAAAAAAGAAACCAATGGACATTACTTTGATCCCCAATCGCACATATGGCTCCATTACTTGTTTCCCCTCCTTTGAGATCATAACCGGACGGCCTGCCTCCTGCAGATTCATCAATGTTGGAACAGACGGGCCAAAGATATCGGCATCAAACAATCCAACTGAGTAACCTTCAGCAGCAAGTGCCATGGCCATTCCTGCTGCGACCGTTGACTTGCCTACACCACCTTTGCCCGACGCAACCAGAATAATGCTTTTAATGTTCGGAAGCTTAATTTTTGGAATTGGATGTTTTTGATCCATAATTTGTTGTTTTTAGTTTTTTTTATTTCATTCAATTTGGTTGCAAGAAATTTTCTTCTCAAATGGCTTAGTCTGTCGGTGAAAAGAATTCCCTCCAGGTGGTCGTATTCATGTTGAAAAATTCGCGATTTGAGGCCATCCAGTTCTTCTTCAATCCTGTTAAAATTTATATCAAGATACCTTACCCTGATCTTTTCAGGCCGAATTACCTCTTCTTTAATGCCGGGAATACTAAGGCAGCCTTCTGTAAAGCATAACTGACTGGAACTTTTCCAAATAATTTCAGGATTTAAAAAGGCCTTTTGGTAATTTTCGACCTCCTCATTATTTTCATGAAGGGGTAATGTGTCAATAACGAACATGCGCTTTTGAATTCCGATCTGGGGTGCTGCCAATCCAACACCTTGATTTTTTCTAACAGTATCAAATAAATTACCGGATATCTCTTCCGGATTGTCCGTGTTTAAAACAATACTTGAATGTTTTCTGAGGATTGGTGAACCATATATAATAATTGGGACTATCATGATAACTTGTTGATAAACCTTATATTTTACAAACTGTGTTATAGATTGAGATAATTTCTTTGCTTGTTGCCGATTCAGGCATCCACTCTACAATGCTTTGGCAATGAATCATCGCTTCAACAATTTGGGTGTCGAAAGCGATCCTGCCAATCACGGGAATATTGTTCTCTTTGCACCAGTTTTTGATTTTGTCGGAGATTGACTCATTAAGATCAAATTTATTGATCACTACATAGGTGATTACCTTGAAATTGGAAGTAATTTCAAGTACACGTTTCATGTCGTGAAAACCGGAATTGGTTGGTTCTGTTACTACAATGGCTTTGTTTGCGCCAGTTACCGCTGAGATAACCGGACATCCAATTCCCGGGGGCCCATCAACAATAATCGTATCAAAGCCCGTTTCCCGGGCCGATTTTCGTGCGTTCTCGCGTACCACGTTCACCAGTTTACCAGAGTTCTCTTCTCCCGGTGCAAGGCGGGCATGAATCATCCGTCCATTCCTGTAATTTCCAATATACCAATAACTTTTATCGCTGGGGATCATTTGAAGGGAGTTGGAAGGACAAATCCTAAGGCACAATTTACATCCATCACAAGCTACTTCAGAAATGGTAACTTGATCGTTTTGCATGTTGATGGCATCAAAACGGCAATAATCCATGCAAAGTCCGCAGTTGGTGCAGGTGTTATAATCAATGATGGCTTTATGGCCGGAAACAAACCTTTCACTACGATAATTCTGAGGTTGTAGTATCAGGTGGAGATTGCTTCCTTCAACATCACAATCGGCAACAATTGTGTTTTTGTTGATGGTGGCAAAAGCTGCACTTAAACTTGTTTTGCCGGTTCCCCCTTTCCCGCTTAGAATTACTATTTCGTCCATCCGTTTGCTAACTTTTCAATATTTCTTAATAGTTCCCAGAACTGAAGCTGGTAATTAGTTTGCTCCTTAACCACCAAAAGGCCTTCAGAATAGATACGGGCAATCTCTCTGTCGAAAGGTATTTCCATTAGCAACGGGATATTGTTATCCTCAAGCCAGTTATAAACTTCCCGGTTACCTAGTCCGGCTCGGTTTACAATTACTCCGTAAGGTTTTTTTAGTTGTTGCAAGGTTTCGACCGAAAGCTTCAGGTCATTTAGGCCAAAAGGTGTTGGTTCAGTCACCAAAACCACAAAATCGGCATGTTCAACAGTGGCTATGAATGGACAGGAAATTCCGGGTGGAGCATCAAATAGGACCAAATACCGTTCATTTAAATCTTTGATGGCCTTTTTTATAACTGGCACAGGCGAATAAACCCCAACATCGGCGCAGGCTTCGATAATTTCGGCATGGCTATTTAGGTAGAACGACTTAACAATTCCAATTTGTTTTACCTTTTCAGTAATTGCGCCGAATTTGCATGCCACTGAACAAGCGCCACAATCGTGGCACAAATCTTC
>CAZVTL010000299.1:0-4427 GCA_964630075.1 uncultured Tangfeifania sp. | reverse complement strand
GTAAATCAATTTGCGAGTTCCATACGTACATTCTAATCTTCAATATATTAATACTGTTATTTACGTGTGAAAGATCTGAAATTCCACTGCCGGATTTGTTGTCCGGCAGTGGTTAATCTGGCTTATTTGATGATTGCCGCATTAAAGGTGGCAGTGGCTGTTTTGAGTTTGTCCATGGCCTGAGTTACCTGTCGGTCAATGGTTGTAGTGGTTGCATCCCTTGTGGTAGTAGCTGTTTTTATATCGGCCGTGAAGGTCGTCTTGGCAGCCAGTGGCACTGTACCGGGAGCTGTTCCGGCCAGAATACTATTGTTTAGTGTATTGGCCGCTGTAATTGCATCGTTCAGCGGTCTTTTGTCACACAGGTTAACACCTGTCCAAAACACCTTTCCCGGAGCGCCAAGTGATTGATTTCCTGCAACAAGTTGAGGAATTGTAACCGTTGGAGAAACAATTAGTGCAGAATCCGCTTTTAAAACAGTCAAGTAGGCGGCTTTTACCAGGGAAAGGGATGTGGCTGCCACAGCATTCAAGGAGACTGAATAATTGCCCTTGTCGTAGCCAACTACACAGTTTCTTACGATGGGTAATTCCGCATTGACAAAAGGCCCCATTTCTGCTACATATTCGTTGAGAAGTTTGGGTGTTACGACTATTTCTCCCTCCTTGGTGCATGCACCAAACATGCCAGCTACAATGAGTGAGAGGAAAACAAGGAGAAGTCTATTTTCTGAGTTTTTCATAACTTGCATTGTAAAAAATTAATAATCTGCATTTTGAGGAATTTTCAATTTGTCATTTGAATCGATTTCCTGCTGGGGAATTGGCAGCAGCAGACGACCTGTCGTGAAGTAATTTATCGTAGGGGGCACAATTGGATTGTACAGTGAATACAAGATGGTCCAATCTGTTACAAACACACTTGTTTTGAGGATGCCAATTGCTTTCTCAGGATCGCCATAAGAAGTATTCATCCGCAATAGGTCAAACCAACGTTGATTTTCGGAGAAAAATTCGAGTCGTCTCTCTTTGTAAACGGCATCCAGCGCCGCGGTTGGAGAGGCAAATGCTGCCAGTGGAGCAACTCCTGCCCGAGCCCTGATTTTATTCACATCGTTGTGTGCAGTCGCAAAATTTCCATCCTGTGCCAAAATTTCTGCATGCAGCAATACGATATCCGCATATCTAAGCACAATCCAGTCATTTTCGGATTGATTGGCTTGTGTCATGTTGGGATCGACGTATTTGGATGGATAGTAAATGGTGGTCGTCTTGTTCTTTACATAGATCTTATAGGAAGTACTTGTCCGGGTATCAAGTGGATCTGTGGAGGCAAGCTTGATAAACTCAGGTGTAGGGTTCTGGTGTCCACCAGGAGTTCCTACTTTCAGAAACAGATTGGCGGTACCATCCGGAGAAAAGAGAGTCCAGTATGGAGATCCTATTCCCGTCGATCCACCCAAATAACGCACGGCAAAAATAATCTCCTTGTTCATCTCATTTGAGACATCAAATACAGACGCGAAAGGAGTGAGTGGAGTGCCGGCAACTGTTATTCCTGTAGCCAGTAGGTTGTATTGGTTTGAATTGATAATCTCCTCCAGCAACCCTTTGGCCAAAGCCAGGTTGGCTGATCCGCCAAGTGTCATGTATGCTTTGGCCAACAGTCCTTTGGCGGCCCATTTGGTGACTCTCCCCAGGTCACCTGAGGAAGCATAGGAAGAGGGCAATTGAGCGGCTGCCTTGGTTAAATCGGGAATAATGATCTCTTTGTAAATCTCGGCAACGGGACGGCGGTCGTAGGTTTTCGCCTCATCCAGTGTAACCACTTTGGTGATTTTGAACATATCTCCCCAAAGAACTGTCAGGGTATAATAATGATATCCCCGCATCAGCAGCAATTCTCCTTCGTACTGCGCGCGCTTCACTTCCTGCGTAACATAAGGCTGTCCAGGTGCCACAGAAGGCAGGATGGAGTTGATGTTCATGATATTCTGGAAGTATTTGTACCAGAAATTGTACAAGGTTGGTTGGCTCGTGGGTGTACGGAAGAATTTGATGTCGGTAAGATCCACCCTTGGTTGGGAGCCGGTACCAATGCTGTTGACACAACCGTTGTCGCTTCTGTTTTCGGTAAATCGCCATTCGTCGGTCAGGATATTAGCCATTCCCGCATAACATCCGATAATCCCCTCATTGATGGTCATCTGGTCTTTGTAGAAACCATCCTGAACCAGTTTTGACTGAGGCTCCTCCACGATAAACTCCTGGCAGGAGATGAGCAGGGTCAAGACTGATAATGAGAGGAGAATTCTATGTATGTTCTTCATTTTCATTTTCATTGAGTTTAAAATTCGCATAATAGAGTTATAAAAAATCATTTAGAAGTTTATTTCAACTCCAAGAATGAAGGATTTTGTAAGTGGGTAGGTACCCCGCTGATATCCTGCAACCAATGGAAATGCATCGGAGTAGGGACCCGAAGTAAATCTTGCTTCCGGGTTAACCCCTTTATAATCTGATCCCATCAGATAAAAGAGGTTGGTGGCTGAGAAATATGCACGAACGCTGCTGAGCTTGATCTTCTTTGTAATGGTATCGGGAAGTTTGTATCCAAATGTCAGATCACGCAAAGACATATAGGAAGCATCCTGCATCACATAGTCGGTCAGACAAAGGTCGCCTCCGGAGGTGGTTTTGTCAAATGTGGTCTTGCCGTCACCCGGGAAGGAGGGGCTTACCCAACGGTTCTCCAGGTAGTTGGCTACTGTTCGCAAAGTCTCATTGTAATTCATGTTTCCGTCAATGATCTTGCCTCCCTGAACTCCCTGGATCAGGAAGCTTAAATCGAAATTACGGTAGGTAAACTGGTTGGTGATGCCATAGGTGAAATCTGGGAACGGTGTTCCCAGGATGATACGGTCATCCGGACTGATGGTATTGTCCCCGTTCGTATTAACTACCTTCAAACCTCCCACCAGCGGAGGGTATTTTGTATAGATAAAAGGTTTGCCATTTTGATCAACTACTGCTTTTGCTGCAGCTACCTCCTCAAAAGTTGTCCAGACGCCGTCGCTCTTGTACCCATAATATTGGATGGCAGGTTGACCAACAATGGCCCTGTAGACCTCACTTCTTTCCCCAAAGTTATCCTGGTAAGTTTTGTCACCATAACTTTTCAACGTATTCTTGTTGGTGGAGAAGTTTGCGGTAGTTTTCCAGGTAAAATCCTTTGAGGTAATATTGGTCGTACTTAGTTCAATTTCAACTCCCTGGTTGTTTACCTTGCCGATGTTGTTCCAGAAGGTCTGGTGACCGGTAATGTACATGGCTGGCTGTTGAAGCAACAATTGAATGGTATTGGCTGTGTAATATTCGGCTGTTAGGTTTACCCGGCTCTTAAAGAGTCCCAGATCAACTCCGAAATTGAATTCCTGGGTTTGTTCCCAGGTGATGTTGGGATTACCAATGAAGGGATCCGATGCAGCCATCCCGGGAACCAAGGATCCGGTACCAGAACCGGTCACATAATTGGAGGTGTTCAGCGCGTTCAGGTAGGAATATTGCGGGATGCTGTTGTTTCCGGTCAATCCGTAACTTGCGCGCAATTTCAGGTTGTTAAGCCAGTCGTATTTCTTCAGGAATTTCTCCTCCGACGCACGCCAGCCCAGTGAGGCTGCCGGGAAGGTTCCCCATTTGTTGCCTTCCGCGAATTTTGAACTGCCGTCCGCACGCAAGCTGGCAGAGAGCAGGTATTTTCCCTTGTAGGCATAGGTTATACGGGCGATGTAGGAGATCAATGCTTCTGTATAATAGAAGGAGGTTGTGCCGTTCGCTGCAGGACTGTCCAGAATTAATGCAGAGGCCAGGTTGAAAGAGAGCAGATCATCGGTTGGGAAGTTGGTCCCAACCATCTGGTTGAATTTATCGTCTGTCTTTTGCAGGGTAAAGCCAAGCAGACCGGAAAATTCATGAGACCCCTTTTTCTTTGTGTAATTCAAGGTGTTTTCCGACAACAACTCCGTATGCAATGTCATCTGGCGGGTCAGTGTATTTGGATTTCCTGATTTGTTGGCAGAGGTCTTTTGTTTCATGTTGTACTCCCTGTACTGGACATAGGCCCCATTGGATGTTTTGAACTGCAAGCCGGGCAGGATTTTCACTGTCAGATAGGCATTGCTCTGCAAACGGTAGTCGTCGGTGCTGATATCCGTGCGTTCGTTGATGGAAGTCGGATTTTGGGCGGATGATCCGGAAAGACTGGCACTCGGAATGTCCCAGATTTCTCCGTTTAAACCAACTCCTGAAATGTTTACCGCCGAGAAGTCACCGGCCATGGCATAATCTCCTGCAATTTTTCCGGTAAGGGCAGACGTTGCAGCATTGTGACGGACTGGTAACGAGGAGTAGCTGCGGGAAAATTCCTA
>CAZVTL010000298.1:0-4442 GCA_964630075.1 uncultured Tangfeifania sp. | reverse complement strand
GTAGCATTCAAACAATCCACCGACTGCGATATATACCCTGGCTGAAACTATATTTTTCTTCAAATCGATCTCTTGCCGGAAGCAGGGGGCCGGCTTCAGGGCAATATCCCTGGAGTCGGTGATCCATGCACCATGCCAGTTTTCGATCCCCATCATACCAGTCTCGAAGGAGGCAACCTTGCTCTCTGACCCCATTTTCCCATCCAGGTCCCAACAGGTGACTTGCCAGAAGTATTTGGTATTTGGTTCAGGTTTCATCCCCTGGTAAACCACAAGGGAACTGTCTGATTCCATTCTCCTGCTGTCCCAGATGTTTCCTTTTCCTTTGGATACAGCGATGGAGTCTGTACCAAGTATGATCTGGTAGGCAGTTTGTTTGGCTCCCTGCCGCGAATCGTCCAATTGCCACGACAACCGTGGATTGGATAGATCTATACCCAATGGATTGATCAGGTGTTCGCATTTCAGGTTTATGGGTTTGGGCTGGGCTCCCAATTGCAGTGCCAGGATGAGAAGTGGCAAGAAATTGAATTTCATGTTCATGGCTGAAAATTAGTAAAAAATGTTGCGGTCCTTAGGTTGTTCATTGCCGTCGGTTTTGGCTTATGGCAATGAATGAAGCTCAAGAATCAGCGATTCCAATGGTTTAAGGTTTATAATAACTTTACCTGTCTGGTTTGCCACCTTTAGTTGCAATTTGTTCCCGGAATTAAGATGATCGGTTAGTTCATAAGTTCCATCCTTCAGGTTCCACATTTTAATTTGTTCAGAAGGAATCAAAAGGTCGAAAGTATGTTCCATGGCATCATCAAAATTTGCTGTTATCAACAGTTTTTGCTGGTTGTTCCAGCGTGCAAAGGAGAAAATTTTATCCGTATAATGTACTGAATTTGAGCGGTTGTAAGTTTGTAGTTCTGAATATTTCCCCATCAAGGCAGGGGAGGAGATGGTAAAATTGAGCAGTCGCTGGTAGAAGTTGCGCAAGGCGCTCTCTTCATCAGAAAGCTTTCCCCCGTCGAATGCTCCGCCATTCATCCATCGCTGGTGGGCAGGAACACCAACGTAGTCGAAGATGGAGGTTCTGGTCGGTTTGCCAAAGCCGGCATTTTCAGCGCCGGGTTCCCCAACTTCCTGTCCGAAGTAGACCAGGGTGGGAGAGGTGCTGATGGTGGACGAAACCACCATGGCCGGTTTACCTTTTTGCGCATCTCCGGCAAATCCGGGGCTTGCCAGACGCTGTTCGTCGTGATTCTCCAAAAAGTGAAGCATGTGGTGTTCAATGTCAGCAGATTCAGCCTGGATCTTCACGAGCCTGTCGGCAGGTGCCTTGCCTTGCATCACCCTTTTCAGCGTGTCATAGAAATCTACTTTGTCGTAGAGGTAATCCATCTTGCCATATTTCAGGTAGGATCTGAAAAATGTAGGATTGTATACTTCTGCAACAAGGATGGTCTGCGGGTAGGCCATTTTGATGGTACTGTTGAGGTAGCTCCAGAACTCAACGGGTACCATCTCCGCCATGTCAAACCGGAAACCGTCCACACCGAAATCAAGCCAGAAGAGACAGATGTCGCGGAACTTGAGCCAGGTGTCAGGCAGCGATTGTTGTTGCCAGTAGTGTTGGTGATCCTGGTAGGGTTTCTGGTCATATCCCTCCGGCAACAGGACGAAATCCCTGAGGCCATTGGTGTAAACTCCATAATTGATCTTCACGGTTTCGTACCAGTCGTCCGCTTTGGGTTGTGCAAGCCGGGAACCATTTCCGGTTACCTTGGCAGGAACCTCATCAAATTTGCCGTCTGCCAGCGGATGATATGCACCACCCAATGGCTTTTCCTCCAACAGCGGGACTTTAAACTCAGTTCCCGGCAGGTAGTAAAAATTGTTGTCCCGGGCATAAATCACCTTTTTGTCGTCATTTTCGCCAAAATCCTTCACTCCGGCAGGTTTACCCGTGGAATGGTAATTGCGTGCCACATGGTTGGGCACAATATCAATGATTACTTTCAGTCCCTCCTGGTGGGAACGCTGGACCAGCGCTTTGAATTCCTCCATCCGTTTGGCAGGATATACGGCCAGATCAGGGTCGACGCTGTAATAATCCTTGATGGCGTAGGGAGAGCCGGCACGTCCTTTGACGACATCCGGATCGTCGTTGGAGATGCCGAAAGGCGTATAATCCCTGATCACATCATGGTGTAGTACCCCTGTAAACCAAATGTGTGTAACCCCAAGTTCCTTGATCTCCCTGAGGGCTTTGGGTGTAAAGTCCCTGAATTTCCCTACCCCGTTCTCTTCGATGGTTCCCCAGGGCTTGTTGGTGGTATTGGTATTTCCAAAGAGCCGGGTAAATACCTGGTAGATAACGATCTTGTGCGGGGTTTTGTCCTTTTCTGCTTGGGTTTTCTTGAGAACCGGCACACTGCAGAAAACGAAACTACCAAATGCGAGCAAGGCGACGAACGCAAACATGATGTATTTCATTGGCATCTGATTTTATAAGCTATGCTTTACAATGTAAAACATTGACTTACAAATGTAAGATTTAAGCCTTAGTTTTCAGCCTGATTAAGCTGAGTTTTGACTTTTTTACGCCGGCTACTCCTCCAAAGATGTATAATCTTGGTATGATTGTTATCCTGAGGTTGAAATCGGAGGTTATTCACAGGTAACTCCTTCGGAGTTTTAAGGATGGTGTACTGCTTAAATTTCTATCTTTGTCTTATGGGTAAGAAAACCGCTGGCTTTTTGGATAACATTGACCGGAAAGATTACCGGCCAAAATTTGGCGGACTGGAGATTTTGAAATATCTCGGTCCGGGCTTGCTGGTGACTGTTGGATTCATCGATCCGGGCAACTGGGCTTCCAACCTGGCAGCCGGCGCCAATTTTGGTTACCTTTTGCTCTGGATGGTCACTTTTTCGACCATCATGCTGATCATGTTGCAGCACAATGTGGCCCACCTTGGGATCGCAACAGGACTCTGTCTGTCTGAAGCAGCGACAAAATTTGTCAAGCCGTTTTGGTCAAGGCCTATCCTGGCATCTGCGGTGTTTGCCTCCATTTCAACCTCGTTGGCCGAGATACTTGGCGGTGCCATTGCCTTAAACATGTTGTTCAATATCCCTATTCGGGCCGGGGCTGTTTTGGTGGTTATTTTTGTGTTGGTGATGCTCTTTACCAATGGGTACCGGATGATTGAGAAATGGATCATCGCGTTTGTATCAGTGATTGGTCTTTCGTTCATCTACGAGCTCTCTTTGGTTCAGATAGACTGGAACAGCGCCATCCACTCGTGGGTAACACCCTCCTTCCCCAAAGGTTCAATGGTGATCATCATGAGCGTATTAGGGGCAGTGGTTATGCCACACAACCTTTTCCTCCACAGCGAAATCATCCAAAGCCGGCAATGGAACCTTACGAATGAGCAAACCATTAAGAAACAACTCAAATATGAATTTCTGGATACCCTGATCTCTATGTTGGTGGGCTGGGCCATCAACAGTGCCATGATTCTGCTGGCAGCGGCAACCTTCTTCAAGGTCGGGACGGCTGTTACCGAGCTGCAGCAGGCGCAAAGTCTGTTAACACCCTTGCTTGGTATTCATGCCGGAATAGTCTTCGCGGTTGCATTGCTTTTTGCCGGGGTCGCCTCCACCATTACCTCCGGAATGGCAGCGGGATCCATTTTTTCAGGCATTTTTCAGGAACCCTATGATATACAGGACAATCACTCCCGGCTGGGGGTTGCCATCTCATTTCTGGCTGCATTGCTCTTGATACTGGTTATTTCGAATCCTTTTAAAGGATTGATCTATTCGCAGATGATACTCAGCATACAGTTGCCCATCACCATTTTTCTGCAAGTCTATCTCACCTCCTCAGAGAAAGTGATGGGGAAATACAAGAACAGCAAATTCAACGCCACGTTGCTCTATACGATAGGAGCAGTGGTGACAGCGCTGAATATTGCGCTGTTGATCAGCTTCTTCTGATTTTGGTGACGAAGTTGTATCCTAGACAACGATAGCAAACAATTGAATGAATAATTCCAGACAAGGTATAATATGTTTGTCAATCAAATAGTCTAATATGCTTATCAATCTAATTGAGGAATGTCCTGAGATCAACTTTATGATCCCGTTAGGGATCTGATATTTATAGAAAACATTGCAATGATTTGAGCCGAAGTCCCGTAGGGACGATATATTTACTCTATATCAATTAATAAATATTTCTCGCTATAATCGATGTGGAATCTATCCAATAATTCCACATACTCCTCCCTGAACGTTCTCTTCTTGTGGTGTTCTTCCTGACTCATAATGTATTTTACTACACTGTCGATATGGGAGTGAGAATAGGAGAAGGCTCCATACCCCTCCTGCCAGCTCAACTTTCCTTTCACCAGATCTTTGCTGTTTATCCACTGGGAAGAAGA
>CAZVTL010000297.1:0-4442 GCA_964630075.1 uncultured Tangfeifania sp. | reverse complement strand
GGAGGAGTCTCGATCGTAATGGCCACGCACGGTTATGAAATGATCCGTCTCTTTCCGGCACGCAGGTTGGTTTGTGAAAAAGGCGAACTGAAGGAGTTGTTTCCACCTGCAGAGCCCATCAATTTTGATATGCTGCTGGCAGACGAATAGGTAAAAAAATCAACCCCATTGGCTCAAAACCTTTATCCCTTAACCTTTATCCTTTAACCTTTACCCTTTACCCTTCCCTCCCTCCTGCATGTACAAACTGATCCCCAACTTCTCCCTCAAATACAACAACAGTTTCGGACTGGATGTATCTGCAAATTATTGGCTCTCCATGGACGAGCCAGAGGATTGGATCCTTGCCATGGAGCAGTATCCCCACCTGAAGGAGGAGAAAAAGTTGATCGTTGGCGGGGGATCCAATCTTCTTTTTCTGTCTGATTTTGACGGAATGATCCTGTCTCCTGATTTTTCAGGGTATACGATTACTTACCAGGATCATGCTATCGTTGAAGTAGAGGTGGGTGCCGGGGTGGATTGGGATGAATTTGTGGCCCAATGTGTGGGAAACGGATGGTACGGTGCGGAGAATTTGTCGCTGATCCCCGGGAAAGTAGGTGCCGTGCCGGTGCAGAACATTGGCGCCTATGGGGTAGAAGCTGAAAAGATCATTGTCAGGGTCAATGGCTATAATTTTGAGAAACAAACTATCGAGTGTTATGAACACGATGCCTGTCGGTTCAGTTACAGATCCAGCCTTTTCAAGGAGCAATTGCTGAATCAATTCATGGTTACCTCTGTGGTGTTCCGTCTCCAGAAAATGGGAATGGCGGTAACAGGCTATGGTGACCTGGACCGCATCCTCCGCGAAATGGGAGGACCATCGCTTGATAATGTGAGAAATGCCATCATTCAGATCAGGAAAGCCAAACTGCCAGACCCCAAAAAATTGGGCAATGCAGGCAGTTTCTTCAAAAATCCGGTGGTTTCAGCGGAGCAGGCAACTGTATTGGCAGAGATACTACCCGGATTGCCTATGTATCCGCAGGAAGGTAATTTGGTCAAGGTTGCGGCAGGTTTCCTGATTGACCAGGCCGGATGGAAAGGCAAAAAGGTAGGCCGCGCAGCGGTACACGACCGGCAGGCCCTGGTACTGGTCAATTTGGGAGGTGCTACCGGCGAAGAGATATTGCAGCTTTCCGAGGCAATCCGCCAGGAAATCCAGGCGAAGTATGGCGTCGTTTTGGAAAGAGAAGTACAGTTGGTGTAAGTAGATTTGGGGTTATACATCCTCCCCTGATTTGTCAATTTTCGATTGGACGCCCACGCAGGGGCGCCCCTGCGTGGGCGTCCAACAGGGATATCGCATCCTTCCTGATAATTTCATAACATAATTATTTGTCTTTTAAAGGTAGCATGGAACACTCGTGTCGTTTTTGTTTTGCATGTGTATTTTGGTTTAAAGTTAATTTTGTTTTGCAACTAATAGCTAGCGCTTCGTTCCGCTACGCTCCACTCCACTGAAGCGCTAGCTATTATGACTTTAAATCCTGTTTACACAATCTTCTTTATACTTCCTTTAATCCCTTTACAAATTGGTGGTTAATTTGTACTTTTTGAAGATGTGGGTGTACATTTTGATGAAGTGGAGGTACATTGCATTGATTCATTTGTATATTTCGCAGGATAGTTTGTACTTTTTACAGATTAGTTTGTACATTTTGAAGATGTGGATGTACTTTTTGATGGTGCGGATATACAAAGCGGTGGTAGATTTGTACTTTTCTATGATGCAGCTAGTCTTAGGGGTGGTACGGATCCATTTTACGGGTTAATCCTACTCTATTTCGATCCCGTACTTCCCCAGCAACCCTGCTACCCTCTCCAGCGAGAACCGGGCCTTCTTCATCCGGTTGATTTCAGGATCAAGGACATAATTGCGGGCAGTGCGAAAATCCGCTTTCTCCAAATTGCTGTTTTCAAATATTGCACCGGAAAGATCGCATTCCACCAGGGCCACCCCGGATAAATCCGCTTCGGTAAAATCAACCTCCTGCAAGGAACAATCCTTGAATTTGCTCCTTTTCAGGTTCAGTTGGTAGAAGGAGGAGAGGTTGAGGGTGCATTGCCTAAAATCAATGGCAAACAGGAAGGTATTGCAGTTTTCGAAATGGAGTCCCATCAGTTTGCAGCTTTTGAATACCACCTCCTTGAAGGCGGTGCCGGATATTTTGGCCAGGCTTACGTTGCAACCGATAAACCTGCATTCACCAAAACTAAACCCGGAAAGGTCACAGCCGGAAAGATCACAATCCTGGAAAGTACAGTTTTCATATTCACCTTTCAGCAGGGGCTCCTTGGTGAAATCCGTTTTAGCAAAGGTTATATCTTCTATGTAGTTGGTTTCAATCATTCAACAGGTAGATCTGGATCCAATATATTTCCTTTAATTCGTGTAATTTGTGCAATTCGTGGTTGGGAGGGGCTGAAATTTTCTTATTTGTACACTTTCTTCCGGTTCAGCGCTGCCTGGTATCTCCTTGCATTGCGGTTGTGTTCCGAAAGTGTTTTGGCAAAATTGTGATAGCCTGAGAAATCCTCTTTGGCACAGAAATAGAAGTAGTCATGTACCCTGTAGTTCAAGACTGCCTCCAATGAGGAGATCTCCGGAAAGTTGATCGGGCCCGGCGGAAGTCCTGTCTTCAGGTAGGTATTGTAAGGGCTCTGCACAGCAAGCTGGGCCGTTAGAACTCTCCGGATGGTAAAATCACCCAGGGCAAACCGGATGGTCGGATCAGCCTGTAGCGGCCAGTTCTTGCGCAGCCTGTTGAGGTAGACCCCCGCTATCACCGGTTTTTCATCATTTTTGTTGCTCTCCTCCTGCACGATGGAGGCGAGGGTGGAAACCTGGTCCTGGGTAAGTCCCGCATTTTTTGCCTTCAGTTTGCGCGATTCGTTCCAGAACTTCTCGTATTCACTTTTCATCCTGGTAAGAAATCCGGAGGGAGAGGTGGTCCAGTAAAGTGAGTAGGTGTTGGGAATAAAAAGGGCTGACAGCGTTTTAGGAGTAATACCAAATTGAACGGCAACTGAATCGTTTTTGAAGTGGTGAAGGAAGGTCAGCGAGTCGCCTTGCAGTTGTCTGGCCAATTTCCCCGACAGCTCCTCAAAAGTGCGGATGTTGTTGAAAGTTACCATGACAGGCGTTTGGGCACCGGATCTCAGCACATTCACCAGCTGGTTGTTGCTCCATCCTTCCTGCACCTTGTAGGCACCAGGCTTAACATGTGTGTCGTAATCCTTGAAGGCAGCTAACTGCTCAAACGACTTTGTGTTTTTGAGGGCACCTTGCGCTTTCAACATCGCTGCAACCTTTTCAAAATTGTCGTTGTCGCGGATAAAGAGGGTGAAGCTTTTGGCCACATTTGGACCGTAATAGCGCGTATGCAGGATTTTGACTGAAATAACGATCGAGAAAAGAGGTAGAAGCAAGAGATAGAGGGTCCGGTATTTTGGGAACGATTTGAGCAAGGATGCCAGCAATTGGTTGAGAACCGGGATTGCGCTCTTAGCCGCACGTTGCACAGCTGCCAGTAAAGTCCGGGCATAAGGTTTTAATCTGGCACCGGTTTTCCTGACAGCAGCCATCAAAACGGGAATGGTCAGTTTGATGCTGTTCCCAAGTTGACGCAGGAGGTTTGTTATTTGCTTAATAGCGCTCATTGATCCTGTCAAAAATACAATTTTAAAGCAATTTGTTCACCTGTAGGATTAAAAGTTTGATTTATTTTAAAGGGCTTTAAGCGATATTGTTGTATTTTTGCAGCTCAAACAAGCAGAATTAAATTGCCGGTATGCACCAGATTAAATTATCAGACAACATCTATTTTTTGGGCTTCAACGACAGAAGAACCGCCCTCTTCGAAAACATATGGCCAATCCCGGACGGGATATCCTATAACTCCTATTTAATAGTTGATGAGAAGGTGGCATTGGTAGATACCATGGAGCGCCAATACATCGAGGATTACCTTGAACGCATTGAGGGAATCATCGGTTCACGGCCAATAGATTACCTGATCATCAACCACATGGAGCCTGACCACTCCGGATCCATGAAGGCTATCGTCAACAGGTATCCGGATATCACCCTGGTGGGAAACAAGAAAACATTCGGCATAGCGGAAAACCTTGGCTACAATCCGCAGAAAATAGTGGAGGTGCATGACAATTCAAACCTTGATCTGGGTGAAGTTAAATTGCAGTTTCAGACCATACCGATGGTGCACTGGCCCGAAACCATGGTAACCTACGACGAAACCAACAAGATCCTCTTCTCCGGTGACGCATTTGGCAGTTATGGAACCCTGGATGGAGGTGTCTTTGACGACGAGATCAACCTTGATTTCTACGAGGTGGATGTGATGCGTTATTTTACCAATATCGTGGGGAAATAC
>CAZVTL010000296.1:0-4459 GCA_964630075.1 uncultured Tangfeifania sp. | reverse complement strand
GGTAAAGGGTAAGGTATTTGTATTCAAGCCCATAATAGGTCAAATCATCGGGGGTAAGTCCCTTGTCAAGCAACCCTTTCACCTCGTCCACCATTCCCTCTTTCATCCGTTGCCGAAGGCGGGCTGTTATTCTTTCCCGACGTGTCTCCCGGTCTATACTGACACCAATTATCAGTGAGTTGATAACCGGAAATTCGAAGTCAAGCTCCGGATGATGCAACAGGTATTCTTCAATTTCAATGGCACGGATGGCTCTGTTTTTTGTCTCGGTGTCACTCTTGTTGTGAACAGCCTTGTAACTTCTCAACAAATCGGATAGTGTATCCAGTGAACTCTGGACCAACTCTTCCCTTCGCTGGGGGTTGGATGGCACCTGGGTAAGCTTGTACCCCTTGAGCACTGCTTCAAGATAGAGCCCGCTGCCACCGCAAAAGAGCGGAAATTTGCCCCTGTTAAGAATGGCTTCATAGCTATGGATAAATTCGCGCTGAAATTCAAATACATTGTATTGAGCTCCGGCCTCCACCAGATCAATCAGATGGTATGGAACGGGAATGCCTCCAACCATGTAATCGGCCAAATCCTTTCCCGTACCAAGATCCATTCCCCTGTAGATTTGTCTTGAATCTGCCGATAAAATCTCCCCATCCAGCCGGTGAGCCACCTGGGCCGCCAATTGAGTCTTTCCGGAAGCTGTGGGACCAAGGATGGTCAGCATGTCGTATCGCATAAAATGAAATATATTGTTTATGAAGTTTGAAATGTTTGAAATGTTTGAAATGTTTGAAATGTTATTAACTCTTTAAACAATTTAAACCCCTTAAACTTTTCAAACAATTTTATCGTCCCCTTTTGCTATTTTTGCATCCATGAAAACCGCTTTTCAGCAGAATATCAATATCAGGAACAAAAGAGCCAGTTTCGACTACGAATTTATTGAAAAATTTGTAGCAGGAATTGTTTTGCTTGGAACAGAGATTAAATCCATCCGCATGGGCAAAGTCAGTATGAACGATGCCTATTGTCATTTTGTCAACGGGGAAATGTTGATAAAAAATCTTTCGATCTCCGCTTATGACTTCGGCACCTGCAACAACCATGAGGTACTGCGGGAGCGGGTGCTCCTCTTGAACAGGAAGGAGCTCAACAAAATGGAACGAAAGGTCAAGGAAAATGGACTGACAATCATCCCGATACGACTATTTCTGAATGACAGGGGGTTGGTGAAAGTAGAGATTTCCCTGGCCAAAGGGAAGCATACCTACGACAAGCGACAGACACTCAAGGACAAAGATGCCCGTCGTGAAATGGACCGCCACGAAAAATACTAAAGAAAATCCTCTACCTCCTTAAAATCAATCATCTGCACCCCAGCCGCAATCCAATGGTCATATGGGAGCGGGATTAAAGGGAGCTCCTTAATGGCATCCTTGAATACCAAAACCTTGTAACCCAATTCCAACAATCCGCATACAGCCTTGTCGACACAAACATTGGTAGATACCCCGTAGACAAATACTTTTTCGGGATTCATCAGATTAACAATTTTTGTGGCATAGGGATTGCCTTCAAAAACATCAAACGCGTCCTTCCGTATCACAATGTTTCGAAATTGCCTTGCATTGGCCAATTGGGGTAATATGGCCATATGGGTCATCCAGTCTACGATAGCCGGTAATTCAGGTCTGGTTTCCGGGATAAATTCTGCACCACGTGTACCTGCCATGCAATGTTCGGGAAAGGAGTTGACAAAATCAGGGTTTGCCGACAATTCCTGCGAATTGATCAAATGGAAATCACAGGTATTGATGACCCTGATTTTATGAAAAGCCGCAAATTCTGTTATTCGCCGCAAGACTGGCTTTAACTGCTCAGCTCCCTTAACATACAACTTCCCGGTAGGTTCTACAAAATCTATCTGTGTATCAACATTCCAAAAAAGAATACCTTCATGCATATTTTAGCTTACTAAAAAGAGTTGAAAAGGAAAAACTATTTTCTCCCCTCCCTGAATGCCTTCAAACCACTGTCCAAAAATTGGATGAAATGGTCGGGATTGAGATCCCTGGCTGTCGGTTTGACCAAAAGCTGTTGATTGTGATCAAGAATGACATAATAAGGTTGAGCATTCACCCCAAATCTGGCAATCTGAAAATCAGCAAATTTCTTCCCGATGGTTTTCTTGACTTTCTTGTCATAGCTTGATGTTACCCAATCGGCCTCGGGCATGGTGGTTTTGTCATCCACATAGAGCGCAACGACCACAAAATCCCTTTTCAGCCGCTCCAGTACCCTGGCATCTGACCATACATTGGCTTCCATTTCACGGCAATTGACGCAACCATGACCCGTAAAATCAATGAAGAGCGGCTTGTTCACCGCCTTTGCACAAGCAAGAGCCTGATCATAGTCAAAATATCCTTCCAAACCGTGTGGCAATTCCAGAAACTCACTGTACTTTGGTTGCTCGCAAAGCGACTTACCAGGAAGCTCCTGCCCCATCACTTTCGAATCGGACGAACCGACCAACCTGACTTCATCCCTGATAATTTTGTGAAGATCAAAATCGTGGGTAGACATTGGAGGCAAGTACCCGGATATGGCCTTCAAGGGTGCTCCAAACATACCAGGAATCAGGTATATCACAAAAGTAAAGGTCACAATGGCCAGCATCAGTCTTCCGGTTGACAGGAATTTTACTTCACTGTCATGGGCAAATTTCAACTTCCCGAGGAGATAGAAGCCCATTAGCGCAAAAATGATGATCCAGAAGGCCAGATAGACTTCCCTGTCAAGGATTCCCCAGTGGTAGGTCTGGTCGGCAATGCTTAAAAACTTCAAACCAAGGGCCAGTTCTATAAATCCAAGTACCACTTTTACCGAATTGAGCCATCCCCCCGACTTGGGCAGATTGTTCAGCCATTGCGGGAAGAGGGCAAACAAGGTAAAGGGCAAGGCAAAAGCCAGCGAAAAGCCGAACATCCCAACGATGGGTTTAAGAATCATGCCACCGGCTGATTCGACGAGAATGGCACCTACAATGGGACCTGTACAGCTGAAGGAGACAAGTACAAGGGTCAAGGCCATGAAAAAAGCACCTCCTGCCCCTCCCTTGCTCACCTTGTCATCACTTTTGTTGATCCAGCTGGAGGGTAGTATGATCTCAAATGCACCAAAGAAGGAGAAGGCAAAAACTACAAATATGACAAAGAAGAGCACATTGGGTATCCAGTGGGTACTGAGCCAATTGGCAAAATCTGCACCCAATGTAATCGCAACCACCGTACCGATTAAGGTATAAATCAGGATAATGGAGGCTCCATAAACCAATGCCTGAAATTTTGCCTCCCATTTGGTTTTGTTGCTGTTCATGAAGAATGAGACAGTCATGGGAATCATCGGGAAAACGCAGGGAGTCAAGATCGCAGCCAGCCCAGCCACAAAGCTAAAAAAGAGAAACCAAAGAAGTGAATGATTTGCCGCGTCTGATGAACCACTTGCAACATTGGTGACTGAAGCGGAAGTTGCTGAAGTTGAGACAGGCTCGTTGACTGGGAAGGAGAATTCCACTTCATCCATGGTACAAGTCTCATCGTTGCAACTTTGGTATTCTATTGTCCCCTTAATCGAAAAAGGACGATCGCTCAAAATGGTGATTTTTCTGGAAAATTGCGCCGCCACAGCATAATAGGACAGCTCCAGATTGAAAATTTTATCGAACTGTTTGACCGCTTTTGTCGCAGCGGTTAATGCACCTCCAAAACGATAATTGGTACTATCTGCAACAAAGTTAAAGGTTGTACTGACCGGACCACCATCCGGCAGATCTGTGCCATAAAGATGCCAGCCGGCATCTATGGTTGCATTGAAAACAACTTCCACCTCCTTGTCAGAAATCTTCTTCTGTTCGAAACTCCATTTCACCGGTGAAACCACCTGTGCTGACAGTGTCCAGCCGGAATATAGCGCGAAAAGTGTAAAAAGTACAACTATTCTTCTTCTTAAAAATTTCATACCTAAATAACAGTATTAATTTGTTGATAATTAGAATGTACGTGTGGAACCCTCAAGGTAATTTACATGCTATTTTGTGAACGTTAGTTCATGAGGGTTTCGTACGGAAAACCAATCTTTCTTCTTCCGGGTTTTGAAGGATGGTGAGGGCACGGGATGGCAAATCCGCTCCAGGGTAGGGTCGTAGTTTCCTATCTCCCTTTCCTGCCTGCTTGCCAATGGTATCACACAAATGGCGCAAGGATCGCAAAGAAAATAATGAGACCATTATATTTGTGCATTACTTGGAACGATTCATCCAATTGTTTATATTTTTGGAAATTGATATGCAGTGATATGAAGCGACTAAAAAGGTTGATCCTCTTCATGCTTTTCACCACTCTCCTTTCTGGTTGTGAACAGGAATATTTTGACTTGAGCATCTATACCGATCCAAAAAGCCTGA
>CAZVTL010000295.1:0-4489 GCA_964630075.1 uncultured Tangfeifania sp. | reverse complement strand
AAGACAATTTTTCGGGAAGGTCAAGGGGATTTGGCTTTGTGGAAATGACCAATGACGAAGAGGCTGCTAAAGCCATTGAAGAATTAAACAATGCCGAATTCGACGGTAAGGTAATGACAGTTTCGGTTGCTCGTCCGAAAACGGATCGCAAACCTGGTGGTTTCAGTGATTCACGCGGCAGCGGCGGTGGTCACAGTGATTCACGCGGTGGTGGAGGCTATGGTGATAAATCACGCGGCGGATTTAAAAAAAGATTTTAACTATTTATTTTTCCAGTGCTGAATTCGTAAGTGCCCCTCTGTTTTTTTTCATAATATTGTTTATGGATAGACAGGGCACTTATGAATAAATGCGCTTTTCTTTTATTTCTTTGTTATTTCCTGTTATCTAACGCTTTTCCTCAGACAAAACAGGAGTTTGCAAATGCCGATGACCTGGCAAAATCTGCGCCTGATTCAGTTGAATCTTCCATCAGTTCACTTTCTGATTATTTTCTGGAATACCTGGCCTCCGAAAAGGAGTTGGTCAGGGCTTTTTATTTTTGGACTTCGAACGAAATTGAATATGATATTGAAAACATGTTTAATTTCAGCTCTTCTGATGATTCCCAGACAATTATAACGGAGACCCTGCATAAGAGAAAAGCAGTATGCCAGGGGTATGCCGAAGTGTTTCATGAATTGTGTGAAATGGCCGGAATCGAAAGTTTTGTCGTATATGGATATACAAAACAAAATGGACGCGTCGTATTAATTAATCATGCCTGGGCTGTCGCCCGGATTGATACCAATTGGTATTTTTTTGATCCAACCTGGGGAAGCGGCGCTGTTATAAATGGAAAGTTTACCAGAAAATTCACCGATGAATATTTCTTGGTTAAACCTGTTATTTTTATCAAAAGCCACATGCCATTCGACCCTCTTTGGCAGTGTTTGTATAATCCAATTTCACCGGACAATTTTGCTCAAGGAAGATCCCCCGGAAAAGCAACTGGAAATTACTTTAATTTCCTTGATAGTATTGATTATTTCAAACAATCTACAACCCAGGAAAAGCTCATAGGTTCCTTACGTCGTATTAAACAAAATGGGGGGACTAATAAAGCACTTATTGAATATCAGGATTACCTGAAAACCAATTTTGATATTGGCCTGTACAACAGGCAAAATGAGATGCAAAAAGAGCAGGTGGACAGATTTAATCTTGCTGTTCATCACTACAATACAGGTACCCGGCTTTTTAATGATTATATTGCCTATTGGAACCGGCAATTTAAACCAATTCGTTCGGATGCAGAGATCAGGCGAATGGTGGATACTTGTGATTATCATCTTACCCGGAGTCGCCAAATACTTACAGAGGTTCAACCGCAGGAGGAGAGGCTCAGGAAAAACATGGATATGCTTTCAACCAATGTTCAGGAGATCCAGAAACGGGTTGGCGAGCAAAAGGCCTTTCTTAGGGAATATTTTGCAGCATCAAAGAGTTTACGGGCATCATTGTTCAGGAAATAACCAGTCATTTTTAACCATGTACATTTATGAAAAAAATCTATCTTTATCTGGTCCTTGCGATTACGCTGATTGGAGGTACGGTAATTCTTGTTTTCGCTCTTACTGGCAAAAGCAACCATGATTTGGTGCGGGTAAATCCTGCTTTTCGTGAATATGTCCAGGCTTTCACCTCCGGGATTGTCTCCACACGAACTGTGATCAAGGTGAGATTGTCTCAGGATTTTGCCGACACCATGTCGTTTGGTACACCTGTTCCGGAGAGTTATTTTAAATTCAAACCATCGCTAAAAGGGAAAACCTATTGGAGCGACAGCAGGACCATTGAATTTCAACCAGATGAACAACTTCCACAGGATCAGGTGTATGAGGTGAATTTTTCTTTGTCACGATTGGTTACTGTCCCGGATTCGTTAAAAACCATGGTTTTTCAATTCCGAACCATGCTGCAGGAACTTTCAGTGGAAGTTGAAAACCACAAGGCCTATTCTCATGATAATCTTTCAAGGGAGTACCTTACCGGGAGCCTGCAGACTTCGGATGTGGCCGATGACCTGCAAATAGAGAAAGTTGTCATGGCCAAACAGAATGGAAGAGAGCTTCCCGTTGAATGGATGCACGATCAGAAGACACGGACCCATTCATTCCGTGTGGATTCTGTCGCCAGAGGAAACACGGTAAGCGCAGTTAACCTCACCTGGGACGGATCGCTGGTAGGTTCGAAAACGGAGGGGCAAACGGCCGTTGAAATTCCTGCCTTGGGCGATTTTAAAGTAATCGCAGTAAGCAGCTTACCGGGGGCTCAGCAGGGTCTTTTGGTTCAGTTTTCCGATCCGCTCCAATCGGGTCAGAACCTCGACGGGCTATTCAGGGTGGGCACGTACAACAGTCTGCGCTACACGGTGGAGGACAATTTACTGATGATCTATCTTCCCGAAACTACTGATACCAAAGTCAGGTTATCGCTTGAACCCTCCATAAGGAATATTGGCCAGGTAAGCCTGGGGAAAAGGATGGTAGAACAAGTTCGTGTGGAAAATCCCAGGCCCAATGTACGGTTTACAGGTGATGGGGTGATCATGCCTGCTTCGAATGGCATGTTGCTTCCGTTTGAGGCGGTCAACCTGAAGGCTGTAGATATCAAAGTCGTGCAGATCTTTGAAAACAACATCCTCCAGTTTTTGCAGGCGAATGAATTGAATGGCAATTCTCAGCTTGCCAGGGTTGGCCGGGTGGTGCTGAAAAAGACCATTCCGCTTACCGGGGTTGCAGGGTACGGTAGGTGGAACCGGTATTCCATTGACTTATCGTCACTTATGACTGCAGAACCCGGGGCATTGTATTCGGTCATCCTGGGATTTGAACAAACGTATTCCACCTATCCTTGCGGTGATGCAGATACTATTAAACCTGCGGAGACAGAGTTGGTTGTTCTGGATGATCCGGAACAGGAAAATGACAAAAATTGGGATTACTTTAGCAGCTATGACAACGATGATTTCAGCAACGGAGGGTGGCAGAACTATCAATGGGAAGAGCGGGATAATCCTTGCAAGTCATCCTATTTTTTTAATAAATCAGTCAGCAGAAATGTGCTGGCCTCCGACCTTGGAATGATTGCCAAAGCCGGAAGCGATGGGAATTGGCATGTGTTTGTGACGGATATTCTCTCTTCGAAGCCATTATCCGGTATTTCAGTGGAGTTTTTCAATTTTCAGCTGCAAAGCATGGGAAAAACCACCACCAATGGAGAGGGTATGGCCATCGTTCCCCTGAAGAAAAGGCCCTTTATTGTGGTTGCACGCAAAGGTGCTCAAACCGGGTACCTAAAGCTCACCGATGGAAATGCATTGTCAATCAGCATGTTCGATGTGAGTGGCGAACCAGTTCAGAAAGGACTTAAGGGTTTTATCTATGGTGAACGCGGTGTCTGGAGGCCAGGTGACTCAATTTTCATGACATTCATCCTGGAAGATAAATTACATCAACTCCCTGCACATCACCCGGTGAACATGTCATTTTACAATTTCAGTATGGCAACAGCATATGACGCTCCAACGCGGAACTGGCTTGCCAAAGTTAACGTAGGGGGTGTCGAATTTCAGAAAACGGTGAAAATTGAAGCGGTAAAGCCAAACCGGCTGAAGATAAACTTTGATTTTAAGACGGATCGTCTTGTTAAGGATAAGGTTCCTTCTGCGATGCTCGAAGCAACCTGGCTCACCGGATCCACCGCGGGCAACCTGAAAGCCAAAGTGATGCTGACCCTGACGAAATCAATGACCGCTTTCAAAAATTTCCCCGGATATGTTTTTGATAACCCAACCGCAGGATTTGCTGCTGAAAATATTACTGTTTTCGATGGCAGGCTTGATGCCGATGGGCGCGCCATGGTCACCCCGGTGATTCATGTAACAAACATTGCTCCCGGTGCACTCAAAGCCAGTTTTGAAACAATGGTCTTTGAAGATGGCGGTGATTTCAGCATTGACCGCTTTTCAATCCCATACTATCCCTATCAGTCCTATGCCGGGTTGCGTGTTCCCAGGCCATCAAACGATGACAAGGTGATGTACACGGATAAAACCTACCAAATCGATTTATTGAATGTAAATGCCCAAGGTGGATTGATCCCCTCAAACCGCCTGAAGGTCGAAGTATTCAAACTCGAATGGCGCTGGTGGTGGGATGATTCCGAAGCAGGATCAGCCGATTTTATCTCCACATCATACATCAAACCTTCAGATTCAGCTGTAGTTAAAACTGTGAATGGCAAGGGCGCTTTTGAATTCCTGGTTGACAACAACAATTGGGGGAGGTACCTTATCAAGGTGACCGACCGAACATCGGGCCATGCAGCAGGTAAGGTAGTGTATGTTGACTGGCCGGGTTATTTCCGCATGCCGGGTGGGGAAAAGCAGGCTGCTGCGATGCTTACCCTCACTACCAACAAAAACCAGTATAAGGTGGGCGATCAA
>CAZVTL010000294.1:0-4515 GCA_964630075.1 uncultured Tangfeifania sp. | reverse complement strand
CCGTTTCAATGACTCGCAGATATCGTCTCCAGGTCCCTCAGTCCTCTCTCCGTCATTTTTCCGTCCCTCCGTCATTTTAGTCTCTCCCTCTTTTTCCAACTCTCCGTCTGAACTCCGCACAAACGATCGCGGCGGAAACCGCCACATTCAGAGATTCCAACTGGTTGGTTCCGGCGGGAAATGCCGGGATGGAGATTTTCCTGGTAAGAAAGGGGAGCAGTTCGGGAGATATTCCTTTGCCTTCACTCCCCATCACGATCAGCGCCGGGGAGTTGAGGGATGTTTCGAATAGATTTTCTCCCTCCATGAAGGTGCCATAGATGTGGATTTGCTGATTCAAGGCCTTCCTGGTAAGGGTGGTAAGTTCTGTATAATGAACCCTTACGCGGGCCAGTGCTCCCATGGTCGACTGGACGCATTTTGGATTGTAGATATCGGCGCATTCAGGGGAACAATAGAGATCGGAGATGCCGAACCAATCAGCGGTACGGACAATGGTACCCAGATTGCCGGGATCCTGGATGCCGTCCAATACCAGACCCAGTCCATTCAACACCGGGAGTTCAACTTCCTGGTAAGAGGGGATTTTGAACAGGGCCAGCAGGCTGGAGGGCGTTTTGAATGCGGAGATGCGTTCCATCTCCTTCTCCGAAATCAGAAAGTTGGGCAGATGGGAGGCCGGAAGTTCAAATGATGCCTGCAACTTGCCGGTATAATAGAGTTCGACCGGATGAAGGGTCGTTTTCAGCAGGTCGGATACGATCTTTTCTCCCTCAGCCACAAAGCAGCCAGCAAGCTTTCTGCCTCTTTTGTCTGCCAGTGAACGGATATATTCAATTTTCTGTTTTGAAATCATCGGAACCAACCTAGCTAAGTTTGACTCAAAAATAAACCATTTTTAATTAGCAGGGTTGATTATCTTTGTTTTAGTTTTTTAAACGCGATAATTTGAACTCTTTACCTATCCATAAACTAGCAGCTTTGGGCGTTGTCCTGCTCTCTTTGGTGATATTTGGTTGCCAGACCAACAAGTATGTCCCTGCCAATGAGTATCTTTTGTCGAAGGTGAAGATTGAGATGGACCTGAAAAGCATTGACAAAAACCAACTCAAGGCATACCAGAAGCAAAAGCCCAATACCCGCATATTCAACTCCTGGAGATTTCACCTTGCCTTGTACAATATGTCGGCCAAAAGCAAGGAGAGTGGTTGGCTCAAGCGAATCGGAGAGGCCCCGGTCATTTACGATCCCTATTTGACGCAGAAGACCAGCAGGGAGTTTGAACGGTTTATGCACAACAAAGGGTACTACAATGCTGAGGTTAGGGACTGTACACTGTTCAGTAAAAAGGGAAGTGCGGAGGTTACCTATTACATCAAAGCCAATGAGCCTTATAAAATCCGGACCTTCGAAACGGAGATCAAGGATGATTCGCTCCGTAACCTGCTCAGCCGTCCGGACAACCAGAGTTCGATCAAACCCAATATCCTGTTCGATTCGGATATGTTGGGCCACGAGAGTCAGCGATTGCTCAAAAAGATGCAAAATGAGGGTTTCTATAAGTCGACCAAGGAAATTCTCTACTTTGAAGCAGATTCAGCAAATAACAGCCACAGTGTCGACTTGAAGCTGATCATTGAACAGGAAAGTACGGGTGACACCTCGCAGTTCGGTATCAGGAAGAACCATGACCGTTATACCTTCCGGAATTTTTATTACCTGAATGAAAAGGAGATTCAGAGTTCGCTTTTTTCAGGGGATGGAACGATGGATACCCTGAAAAGTGATACTCTGCGGATCAGGAATCACTACTTTGTCTCCAGAAAGCAGCGACGTTTTAAGCCCGATCTGCTGATCAATGCCAACCATCTGGCGGACCGGATGTTTTACAGTTCGGAACTCTTGGACAGAACCTACAATGAATTTTTCGCCCTGAGGCTCTTCAAAATTGTAAACATTCGTTTTGTCGAAACAGCGTTAAAAGATTCGTTGGGATATCCCATGCTCGATTGCTATTTTCAGCTGACGCCAGGTATGAGCCAGTCTTACAGTGCCAGCATCGAAGGGACCAATTCCCTTGGGAACCTGGGTGTTTCGGGAACCCTGGGTTATCAGCACAAAAATCTTTTCAGGGGAGGGGAGATATTCGATCTTCAATTGCTGACTGCCACCCAAAAGCACAGTTATGGAGTCGGGGATTCTGCCACCACCTTCCATTCGATGGAAACCGGTATTGATGCTAAAATTACCATTCCCAAATACCTCGCTCCGTTCTTGCGATCTGATTTTTTCCGTTATTCAACTCCCCAAACATTTTTTAATATCTCCTACAATTACCAAAAAAGGCCCGATTATACCAGAACCATTGCCAGAATGGCCTATGGATACCAATGGAAATCATCGGACTGGGTAACCCACCGGGTAAACGCGCTGGACATCAATTTGGTTAAGATGTTTGCCCTTGATTCTGCATTCATCAACCGGATCGAAAATCTATACATCCGCAGTTCCTACATCGATCACTCCATTACGGCATTTAACTATGCCTATACCTTTAATAATCAGACCCAGAACAGGCCGGACTACATGGCATTCCGTTTCAATGTGGAGACGGCAGGCAACATGCTCTACCTATACAACAGCGCTATTGGAGGGAAAAAATATCTTTCAGAGGGGGGAACCATTGAACAATACGAGCTTTTCAGAACACCTTTTGCGCAGTACCTGAAGGTCGATCTGGAGTACAGGAAATCCTGGACCGACAATGATCGGAATAGTTTGGTCGTAAGAACATTCGGAGGTGGTGCATTTGCCTACGGCAACGCTGACCAAATCCCTTTTGAACGGAAGTTCTTTTCCGGCGGGGCCAATGGTATCCGGGCATGGCCAATAAGGACACTTGGTCCGGGGAGTTACCAGGCAGGACCAAATGAGTTTCCAAACCAATCGGGCGACATTAAACTGGAGGCAAATGCCGAGTATCGGTTTAAGTTGGTGGGATCGCTTGAAGGCGCGCTTTTTTTTGACATGGGTAATATTTGGTCGGTCAAGGATAACCGGGAAGGGACCGAATTTAGGCTCAACAGTTTCTACAGGGAGTTTGCATTGGGTTCAGGGCTGGGTGTAAGGTATGACTTTAGTTACGTTATCCTTCGGCTGGATCTGGCATTTAAAATGTGCGATCCCTCGATGCAAAAAGGAGACCGGTGGATTGCTCCGGCTGATTACTTTGGAAATGGCAACATGAACTTTGTATTTGGAATCGGTTATCCATTCTAGAGGCTCACTGCATTCTTTTTTCTCCCCAAAATTCCGTAACTTGTATATTGAAAGCAGGAGCGCAATGCAATTCAATCAGTTAAAGGAGTTTTTTATTTTCACCGGAAAAGAACGCAACGGGATCATCTTGTTGCTCATCCTCCTGCTTCTGGTGATGGCCATAGACCTTGTGCTTCCCTATGTAATTCCTGTCCGGCAATATGATATGGCCTCGTGGATTGCAGCGGCTGAAAAGTTTTACGCGGTCGATAGTTTGCCTCCAGCAGATCAAGCTCGCCCGTTTGAAGGCACCATCGATCCCAATGCTCCTGACCCCGGCGAGTTGATTCGTGCGGGTATACCGGAAGGTGTGGCAGCCAACTGGGTGAAATACCTCAAGAAAGGGGGGCATTTCAGGAAGAAGGAGGAGGTGCTTCGGCTCTACGGAATGACCGACCAGCTCTATGCCGGTATCAGCGCGCACCTAAGGTTGAAAGAGCGTATTGTGCCGGTTGCGAAAAAAATGAGCCCCAATGGTAGCCCTGGCATAATTCCCCGTCCGACTGAAAAGGCGGAGTTGCCTGGGGCCGGGAGGGAACAAGTAAAGCGACAACTGCAGGCAGTTGATATTAACTCGGCCGATTCCTCCCAGTTGGAATCCCTTCCCGGTATCGGACCGGTATTGGCCTCACGAATCATTAAATACAGGAAAATCCTGGGCGGATATTACGATGTTGCACAATTGAAGGAGATCTATGGTATGACTGAGGAGTTGTGGTTGAAATCGGCACCATCCATTGCTGTTGATACTTCGGGGATCAGGAGGATGGACGTCAATTTTTTGTCACTTTCTGAGTTGGGAAGGCACCCATACGTTGGTTACCGGCAGGCAAAAAAGATCATTAAGTTGCGTGATAGTTCTGGAAAATTGAACCATGCCGGTGAGTTGGCCTCCATTTTTTCTGCCGACTCCCTGCAGCGTCTATTGCCTTATCTGCTGTTGCGAAAGCCTGTTCCCTGATTATTTTTAAATTTTGAGGAAATTTATTCACAAATATTGCATGTATTGAGGAATATTTCTAAATTTGCGACCCGAAATGACCCAGAACAAAGTAAAAAATTAAGGTATGATTGTTATTCCTATTAAAGACGGTGAGAACATTGAAAGAGCGCTGAAACGTTTCAAAAGAAAATTTGAAAAGACTGGTGCAGTAAAAGAACTTCGTGGCCGTCAAGCCTTTGAAAAACCTTCAATTA
>CAZVTL010000293.1:0-4531 GCA_964630075.1 uncultured Tangfeifania sp. | reverse complement strand
CAGCAGTTTGCTAAACTGCCGTACGGGAAACTGTACCGGGGGTTCGAATCCCCCTCTCTCCGCAATGAGTCAAAAGCTACGCGAAAGCGTGGCTTTTATTGTTAGCAAAACGAGTCTGCACCGCAGGTGCAAGCGAGTATTGCTAACAATAAAAGCCCTGAGCGAAGCGAAGGAGGCTTTTGACTCATTGCATCTCCCCAAATGGGATCACCAGCAGGTAATTCTTCCAGCACGCTACACTTCATCCTCATCATCCCATCCATCCAATGGAATATCCTCATCCGGATCCTTGTCAAACGGGCCTACACCCGGAGGATTGAAGAGACCCCACCGATCAATGGCATAATCCCACCGATCGAATTTAGCGACCCAGTCGATGAACAACAGCCGAAACTCCTCCAGCAGATTCCGGACAATTTGAAAATATTCCGTATACTCAAAACCAAACATCTCAAGGGTGTGGTTCTGTACCATCAAATTCATGGCCGATTTTCGGATAAGCGTGGCAGCCTCCATCTTGCTATCATACAGTTGTCCGCCACTTGCCCCGGCAATCTTCACCGTCAACATCATGGCATCCTCAAGCAATACTTGTTTGATGGAAGCCAAAGGCGAATCATCGTCCGGGATCAACTGACAAATCTGATTAACCACTTCAAATATCTCCTTGCCCTTTTTGAATAACGGAAGTTCCTTGTAATTTCCACGTTCCCCTTTGTCAAACATAGCAGTTATAAGTTTGTTATTCAATCAATTTCGCCAATTACTTGCGCTTAAAATCGATCACATTGAACTCATAGATCGAAGGAGGAGCCTTGGCCTTGAGTACCTTCAGCCGAATTTTGGAAGCCTGGTAATCAACAGGAAAACGGATAACCTTACAATCATCCATGGATGCTTCATCGTGGTAAATATTTAGCCATCTCCCCTCTTTCCAGATGTCTATATCATAGGCTTCGATTCTGTTGGACCGGTAATTGGAGAATCCATCGTTTTTGTTCTTGCCCTTCACCTGATCCTGGTATTCAAAAATGGCAATCTTGTTGAATTTATCGGAAGGATTTAGCGCTACGATCAATTCGGCAAGTGTATCTTTGGCAGCCCAGCGTGTTTGCATGCCGCCATCCACAGCAAAATGAGCATCCAGGGCAGTTTCATTTACCGAAGCAGTGGAACTCGCGCTGGCAGAGGCACCCATGGAGATAAATTTCCCGTTTGTGGGGAGCGGTTTCCCTTTTTGTAGGTTGATTCTCCTGGCAAGCGAGATAGCAGTGTTGGCTTCATGCTCCAGAATCCGTCCTGACTTACCAGGTGGAATATCCAATACCAGGGCATTTTGGTTGGAGGTGCACCAATAAAACAGCTCTTCCAGCTCATCCAGGCTTCTGACAGGCACCGGAGCCGACTTCTGAAACCAGCTCCATGGCTTGCTGATGCAGATGGTATGCTCAAAAGGCATGTAGTAGGAGTTGCCCTGGTGCAGGTACTGCTTCTTGTCGGCCAGGTGTGCGATCTTGGGATCCCACAACCTGAAATCGCCCGGAAAATATTGAAAATAGTATTTGTTGTCGGTGACCATATCGTCTGGCACCACGAATTTGCGCTTTCCCTCTTCGTAAACAATGGTATGGTTGACGCCAACTGCACAATAGGGTTGCAGTTTTTTCACCAAGGCATACAGTTGATCCATATCCCACTCCTCCGGCTTCTTGGCCCAGCCACCGTCGAACCACAATTCCACTACCTCACCATAGTTGGTCAATAACTCAGTTAGTTGATTGACCATGTACTGAACATACAACTTTGAATCTGCATTTCCGTGCGAAGGCTCATGTCGATCCCAAAGTGAGTAATAAACGGCAAATTTCAATCCGTATTTTTTGCAGGCCTTCGAAACCGCTGCCACCACATCTGTTTTTACCGGCGAGGCTGCCACATCATAATCGGTAAACTTGCTGTCCCACAAACAGAATCCATCGTGGTGCTTGGTGGTCAGCAAGACATAACGAAATCCGCCGTCCCTGGCCACACGTACCCATTGGTCGCAATCGAGTGAGTCAGGATGGTACTTCTCCGGAGAGATCTTACCATCCGACCATTCTACATCGGCAAATGTATTGATCCCGAAATGAACAAACATGCCGTACCCGCGCTCGATCAGCAATTGCTGGGTTTTGTTGGGTTTCAGGGATGGCACAATATATTGCGCTGCCAAATTCCCGGCCATCATAGTCAAAAACAGTATCAATGCAGCAAAGTATCTCATAAAGAATCAATAATTAGGTTATGCTATCTAACGATGAACTTAATCGTGGAAATCCCACTTTTCTGTTGAAGTACAAGTACATAATTTGATGGTCGCAAATTCCCCAACTCAAGGTACAATTCCTGTAACCCAGCCTGAAATTGCTGCCGTTCCATTGATTCAACCAACTGCCCTCCCATCGAATAGATGCGAACCTGTGCCCAGGTTCCATCGGATTCAAAGGAGAGGGTCGCCTGATCCACCACCGGATTGGGATACAATCTCAGCGCTGTGGATGGAAGGACAACCTTATCCCCGATGGAGGTTGATTTGGCAACAACCTGAATATCCGGGAAAGAGGCGCCCAACAATTGGGTCACATCCTGCTCCCCAATCCCAAACCACTGCTTGTAAATCCCAGAATAGATGCTCCTGAAGTCGTATTGCATGGCCAGGTTATCCGATTTGCCCACCACTGCAGGAATGACCGGATTGGTCCCGGTGATTCCCGGGTTGACACCTGCGCCAAAGACAATGGCCGGCCAGGTGGTACCATGATCAGTGCCAAGACTGTCGTTCGATTTGATGCGCCTGCCAAACTCTGTGTAGACAAATCCCATCACCTCCTCCTCTTTTTTCATCAGTCTCAAATCATCTTGGAATGCAGAAATGGCCACAGAAAGTTTGCTCAATAGCGTAGGTTGGGCACCTGTAACTTTGCTTGATTCACTGGATACTTGCAAAGAGTGAGTATCCCAACCGCCCAGGCTAACCACGTAGAGCTGGGTTTGAAGTCCGCCGGCAATCAAATTAGCTACCAACTTTAACTGGTCAGCCAGGGAATTGGAGCCGGCTGCCGGATATTTCGACGAGAGATTTTTTGCGCTTGCAGCCGCCGCCTTGATAACGGCAAGGTATCCTTCAGTCTGCTCCATGACATTATTGATAAAACGAAGCTCTTTCCCAAAAGGGGAATCGGGATAACCTCCATTGGGAGCATTGTTCACATAGGTGGAAGAAAGACTCCTCAACACCGTTCCAAAATTTGCGGAATCACCCTGAGAGGCAGCCGAACTGGTCGAACCAATCGTGAGTGAAATAGGATGGGGTTGTTGGCTATTCGGAAACCCTACCGGAAAACCTGGATATTGTCTGCCCAGCAATCGGCCAAACCAACCAGAACTAATTACAGTCTTTGCATCTGAGGCAGAAAGCAGGATGTCCTTCGACCTGAAATGCGAAAGGTTTGGATTGGGATATCCTACCCCCTGAATGATCTGTACCTTCCCCTCTTTGTAAAGATTGGTCAAATCAGGCATGGCCGGATTCAATCCGGTTTCATCTGTCAACTTCAGTATTTGAGCCTTGTCAACCAATATATTGCGTCGGGCATTGGCCAGATTGTCATATTGCGAAATCGGGATAACCATGTTCAATCCATCATTCCCTCCATCCAACTGGATCAGTACGAGCTTCCGTCCAGTATTGAATGAACCCAGCAGATCAGCTGCTGGTTGTGAGGCTTCCGCCTTCATCCAAGCTCCTTGAAAGAAAAAAGGAGCTGCCAGAGTTGCAGATGAGTATTTTAAGAATCTTCTTCGTTCCATGTTCTGTTATTAAGCTCTGTACTTCAATTTTGCTGCCTAACTACATCAGATAAAACTCCGGCATCCGCATCATGGATTTCAGTAGTGCCTGAAGTTTTTTACTGATCAGCATTTTTTGGGCTGCATCATTCGTATTGCTACTATATTTGTTCCACTCAAAAGTCCAGGTTGATTCCGGCAAGCCAGGTATCAATTCTTCTTTTAGTTGCTGTACCTGGACTGCACTGAGCGTGACGGGAAGCAAAATGGTGGCAAATCCATTGATCAAACTCACAACGTCAGAAGGGTTGCTTATTTTCCCGGTTATGATGAAGGGGTCTATGACATAGTTGAAACCGACTTTGGTCATTCCAGAAGCGCAAAACATATCGGTTAAACTGGTGCGAAATGGAATTGTTGATGAGTTGACCCACTGCTCATAGTAAGAGGGATCCTTGTAATACTGCGGCCAGCCTGCCACATCCGGAGGATCACCGAGTGCCATCTCCATGTTGAAACAGGAGTTGTACAGTTCATACCAAGCTTCGTAATTTGTCAGCACATTACTGGCTAAAGAGATCTCACATTTTCTGTAAACACCAATGGTAAAGTCAAGCGGATTTTTGATTTGAGAACCAAAGTAATCGGTGCTAAAAAAATGTTCACTGCTTAATAACTGTACCAAAACTGGCTTTATTTC
>CAZVTL010000292.1:0-4568 GCA_964630075.1 uncultured Tangfeifania sp. | reverse complement strand
AAAGAGTAATGTCCTTGAATGAGACGATGCGTAACCGGTTGCCGTTGAAAGTGCCATGGGATTGTTACCGTAAATGTTGGTACCTCCCCAAATGCTATTGATGGTTTTCACCGGAAATGCGGCGGACGGAATATTGGAAAGCGCATTAAATATGTTATCCGCTGATGTTCCGGGGCGATTGGCATTGTAGATATTGCCACCGACATTGACAACGAACCTTGTATTCCTGGTGAGGTCGATATCCAGATTCGTCCTGAAATTCAGGCGATTATACTCCTGTTGTGTACTGAAGCCATCATGGTCTGTGTGATCAAACAAACCAGCCTCACTTTGATAATTCAGGGCCGTAAAGTATTTAACGCGTTCACCTCCACCTAAAAATGTTGCATTGAAATTTGAGTTTGTTCCATAATCGCGCAATACCTCCTTCTGCCAGTTCACGTTGGGAAACAGATAGGGCGAGTTTCCCGATGCAAAATCAGCCAGGTCTTCCTTGCCGTAACGGGCCTGTAAACCATCGTTGGCCAGTGCCTCGTTCAGGGCTTTGGCATAATCGCTTGCTCCCTTGTATACTGGAAGGCGAAATGGCTGGTTCATCCCGTACTGGTAGGATACATCCACTTTCAGCGCGTCATTCTGTCCTCTTTTTGTCGTGATCAATAAAACGCCGTTGGCGCCCCGCTGACCATATTCAGCCAGTGCTGCCGCATCTTTCAATACCGTGGCACTCTGAATTTCTGCCGTTGACAAGGATGACAATGGTCTTTCAAATCCATCAACCAAAACCAGGATATTGGAGTTGTTCATCGTTCCTCTTCCGCGGATAAACATATCCGGACTCCTGCCTTCCGCGATACCTCCGTTTTGCAGAACTGCAAGACCCGGTAATAAGCCAAATAGGGCATTCTCCGGATTTTGGGCTGAACTTTTGGCTATCCGGTCTGCATCAACAGTACTTAAGGAGGACCCCAATTCATTTTGGAAAACGGATTCTCCGTAACCCATATTTAGTAACCTGGATAGCTGGTCGAGAACAATTGAAATATTAGACTGATCAAGGACAACCACCTTGCCCTCGTTTGTCACGGTGCGAACTACTAAATGCGCACCTGGTTCGGCCAAGAAGGTGAATTTGCCATCCTTATCAGTATAATACTTTTCACCGGGTTGTTCCATGATGGTTAGTTCAACTCCCTTTGCGGGAGCGCCGGAAGAGTAATTTACAGTTCCTGTAAATGCCTTTTTCTGGGCAAAGGCTGTATTGCCTATCGTTAAGATAATTAGAAACAGGCTCAAATAGATGTATCGAATATTTTTTCTCATTTTAAATCAAACTTTTAGCATGATTAATTATTCCAATTTGAATCACTACCATCCGGGGTTTTGGACCAGACCATACGCCTTGTTAATTTCATTTGTAGGAAAAGCACTCAGGTACCATTTTGGAGACCAGGTTGTTTTCCAGAAACGCACAGGTAAGTCAGTTATCGTATAAGTTAGCTGTCCGTTTGAAGCCTTGGTTATATCCAAACCATGCAATGCTTTTGTGAAATCCTCGGCCATTTTCCAGCGGATCAAATCGTACCAGCGAACTTCTTCAAACCCGAACTCGCATGCTCGCTCATTCAGAACGGCTTTTCTGAAATTTTCTTTCGAAAGTCCGGTTGGTAAATTGCCCAAACCTACCCGGTTCCTGACAAGGTTCACATACTGATAAGCTTCCGCAGTAGGACCGTTATTTACTTCATTGACAGCCTCAGCATAAGAGAGGTAAATTTCGGCCAACCTCAGGTATGGCCAGTGAACCACTGATTGAACACTGGTACTGGTGTTTCCTTCAAGCCAAAACTTGCGTGGACCATAACCTGAACGGGCTTTGGTACCTGTTGCATTTGGACGTTCTCGACCGCCAATCCAGAGCTCAACTGTTCTGCCCTGAAAATAATCTCCATTAACCTGAACCGTTTCGTACAAACGGGGATCACGGTTTTTATAGGGATTCTTGGGATCATAACCCGAGGCCGCATCCGTAATGGCCAATCCGTTTGCCATGCCAAACATATCCACATATTCCTGTGTGGGGCAGACACATCCATAACCTCCGGCACTTTGGTAAAAATAATAATTGGCATTCCAGTAATCAGGAGATTTGTAACGTACCCGGGTCGAGATCAGCGTCTCGCCGGTTCCCCTTTTGTAGTATCCATCCTGAAAATCTTTTCTTGGGTTATTCGTCTTAACCAGTTGATATCCTCCCTGTGAATTGACTTTGTCTATCAGTACTTTAGCTGCATCGGCTGCCTTTTGCCACATGGAAGCATCATATGCTCCATGCCATACCAACTTTTTCTGGGCTGCTTCCCCTTCCATAAAGGGCGTGCTGTTATTGAAAAGCGGGCTTGCACCAAAAAGCAGCATTCGCGCTTTAAGTCCCATCGCAGCAGCCTGGGTGAACCGGCCATCCCAGTTGCCCAGGTCTTCTATCTTCCAGTCCAGATCAGGAATGGCCTTGTCGATGAGTGCGACAATTGAATCCAGTGTGGCACGTGAGGTCAATCGCGGTAAATTGGTATCCTCGGTAGGAGTATAGGCATGATTGACCCAAGGCATTCCGCCGTAGTTGCGGAACATATCACAATAATGGACGGCAATAACCATCCGGGCCTCAGCCTTCAATCTCTTTTTTGTTTGCGCGTTGGCATCAGGCACCCTGTCAATGTTCTCAATGAGCGTCCAGCTTCTACGAATCCCAAGCCAACTGTTCTCGGTGGTGTAGCCATACTTGGTATTGGTACCGGTGTTTTCAATTCCGGCATCGTAAACGCCAGAATAATAAAGCTGCATAATTCCGCCCCAGGTAAGGAAACTGTGATTAAGATCGGAAAGTCCTTCCTGTATGTCCATACCCATTTTGTTGCCTTTGGCACTCCAGTCCAGGTTAAGTCCGTAAGGAAGAGTAGAATAGGCTCCCCATAATTCGCGCTCGGCATATTCGAGTGAGGAGAAGATCGTATCGATGGTTACATCGCTGCTTGGTGCCTTTTCCAGGAAGCTGTCGCCAACCTGAAGTTTCTCACATCCCGTTAATGCAAACGTGACGATGATTCCAATATAAAATAAATGTTTTAGGCTCATATTCTTTGGTTTTTATTTTCAGTTGTGTAAGGATCTGAAACCAGGCGTGCCGTCTGACATCCGGTCCAGGTCATTTACTTCACAGTGATGATTTAGAAATCTACCTTTAATCCGATGTTGAAGATTTTCACAATTGGATATTGCGAATCAGAGGCAGTTTTTGACTCAGGATCAGCAATTTTCAGTTTATCGAAAGTGAGAAGATTGTATCCGTTGAGGTAGGCCCTAAGGTTTTTGATTCCAATTGAGCGCAGGGCACTCGCCTTGATGTTATAGCCCAGCTCAATATTCTTCAACCGAAGATAGGATGCATCTTTTAGCCAGAAATCAGAGTTTTTTGCGTTGTAGGTTGCCCCGGTAAGTGACATTCTTGGATAAGAGGCACTGGCTGCAGTCTCCGGTGTCCACCTGCCATCTGCCATGTACTGAAGCAGTGACCGGCTTCCTGTTTCACCAAATGCAGTTTTATAGATATCTCCCAACATTCTTGAGGTATTGGTTGCACCTGACCACAACATGGTCAAATCAAAATTTTTCCATTTCATCCCTATCGTTGTTCCCATGGTGTATTCGGGATAAACGGGATACCCAATGGCCATCATATCATCCGTATCGACTTTCCCGTCAAGATTCAGGTCTTTGTATTTCAGGTCTCCGGGCTTCACACCAGCCGGAAGTACATCATTTACACCGTAAAATCCATCATTCACATAGCCGAACGGCTGACCGACTGATTTCCCGGTCCGATATAGATAAGGTTCGTTCTGAGGTATCTCATCCTGGAACACGATTTTGTTTTTGGCATACGAAAGATTGAAATTTACCCAGTAGGTGAAGTCTGAAACGGTCTCCCTCCAGGTTGCAGCGATTTCATAGCCCTGATTTTTAGTCTTTCCAAGGTTTACCGCAGGCAGGTCATAAGCTACAAAACCGGGAACTGTACTTCTGCTCCAAAGAATGTCTTCCCGGTTTTCAATGAAGTAGTCGAAACTTACTCCTAATTTTGCTTTGAAAAACTTAAAGTCGGCACCATAATTCTGTTTGTAGGCCTTTTCCCAGCTTACATAGGGATTCCCGACTTTCCCTTCAGTCGCTGCGATTTGATTGTTGGGATTGTCAGTCCCAAAATTATATCCACCACTGCTCGGATTATAACTGTCTGGCAAATACAGGAACCTGTTGTTGCCGAGTTTGTCATTTCCTACAATACCGTATGAACCGCGCAATTTAATATATTCGAAAAGGTTAAGGCCGTTCATAAATGGCTCTTCCGACAAGACCCATCCAACCGATGCAGCAGGGAAGAAGCCAAACCGTTTATCCGGAGCAAAGTTTTCAGAACCATTGTATCCCATGTTTAAATCAACCAGGTAGCGGGAATTGTAGTCATAAGTGGCCCTTCCAACCAAACCCACCAGTCCGGCAGGGATATC
>CAZVTL010000291.1:0-4594 GCA_964630075.1 uncultured Tangfeifania sp. | reverse complement strand
GGCCTGCGGGATGTAGATGCCGTATTCCGTGACCGGATCGCGCATGCCCGATCGTCCACATATGAGCATGAAAAGGTGGTGCCAACATGGCTGCCGGAAACATTTTGCCGGATCATCCTGCCACCTTCCGCCTGACACAAACAAGTATGGTGAACAGCGGCCAAAAATATCCCGATTCCGGTTCGATCCGGTGCATGAACACCCGAGAGGTATCCCAATGTTGTAAAACCGGCAGGCTCATTCAACACCATCCAATGCTTGACCCTGTCGCCAAACCTTCGTGTACACAAATCTGCATAGTCAGAAAACCATCCGACAATTTCACGATTGGCCCATCCGCCACGCTCCTCCAAAACCTGTGGCAGATCCCAGTGATAGAGTACCGCCCAGGGTTCTATCCCAAGTTCAAGACAGCAATCGATCAATCTGTCGTAAAAATCAAGACCTTTTTCATTGATTTTTCCGGTGCCCTCAGGTAAAATACGAGCCCAGGAAAATGAAAACCTGAAGTTGTCAAAATTGAGTCGTTTCAGCAATTTCAAATCAGCAGCATAAGTATGGTAAAAATCTATGGCTGCTTTGGCATTGGTCTTGTCCTTGATATTTCCCGCTTTCCCGGAAAAGGTATCCCAGATGGAGGGACCCTTTCCATCAAGATCCCAGGCCCCTTCGACCTGAAAGGCAGCTGTCCCGACACCCCACCTGAAATCATTTCCAAAGTCTGCTCTCTTAAATTCAGACCCTGGTTCCTTCATCCTATCAAAAGAGAGTGGGTTAAATTTTGCCAGCGAAGCAAATGTCAATATGTATTTCAAAAACTCAAGTCGTACCATTCAACCAATTTCATAAAATTTGAAATGTCAAAATTATTTCAATAATGCTCAGTTGCGATCACCTCCTGCAAGTTTAACCACTCTGTATTTTATTTGAAACATTTCTGTAACAGTTAACCTTCAACTTTGCAGCAGAAAATGCATTGTTCTATTGTTTATGATTTTACTATTCAAGATGTCTCAAAACTCAGCACAGCTCTCACCACAATCTACTGCCAAGAATTTAACCAAAAATCTACAAATTCGTCGGAACCCAAATCGCAGCTGCAACCTTCCATCAAGGTTACTTCAACTCATGTTCGGTCTCCTGATGATATTAATTTTCAGCAGCAATACCTTCAGCGCGAACGGCTCGATTGAGGGTACCGTTTTTGACAAGAAAACAAGAGAAACGCTCGTAGGGGCACAGGTGATTGTGGAAGGAACTACCATCGGAGCAGTCACAAATTTTGATGGTCACTATTTGATAGACAACCTTAAACCGGGAACCTACAATATTAAGGTCACCTACATCTCCTACAATACCGTCACGTTTGAAAAGGTGGTGGTAGTTGCCAACAAATCCATCCAGTTGAATGTTGACCTGGAGGAGGCGACCATCAGCCTTGGGGATATTACCGTAACGGCCACCAGGCGCCAGGGTTCCGATGTCTCCATCCTGACAGCAATGAAATCCAGCCTGATTGCCTCCAATGGTATTTCCAACCAGCAGATCCAGCGCTCCCAGGACCGGGATGCATCCGAAGTTGTCAAGCGGGTGCCGGGCGTAACAGTCGTGGATGACCGTTTTGTGATCGTCAGGGGATTGGGACAACGGTACAACAGCGTTTGGCTCAACAACGCTTCAGCCCCCAGCTCAGAAGCCGACAGCAGGGCCTTTTCATTCGATTTGGTCCCAAGCTCAATGATCGAAAATATGGTGGTATTTAAGACGCCCGCCCCAGAATTGCCCGGCGATTTTTCCGGAGGATTCATCAAACTGACGACAAAAGATGTGCCTGAATCAAATGCCTACTCCTTTTCTATTGGAACCTCCTATTCACAAGGCACCACCTTCAGTGATTTTTACAAATACCAGGGTGGAAAAACGGATTGGTTGGGGGTAGACGATGGTACAAGGAAACTGCCTGCCTCTTTTCCAACCGACCTGCGCGAAGTTGGCAAAAACGACCAGGTACTGCTGGGTCGTATGCTCAACAAAAACTGGGTGGCCAATTCACAGATGGCTTCTCCTGATTTGCGTATGTCATTCAGCATGGCACACCGCTTTAAAATCAAAAAAATTGTGATTGGCGAAGTTACCGGCGTAAACTACAGCAACGTAAAAAATTACGACCAGATCGAAAACAACAATTTTGGCGTCTACCAATTTCAAAATGACAAGCCGGGTTATGATTTTTCCTTTGTCGACGATGTTTACAAAAACACCGCTAAACTAGGGATTTTGAGCAATTGGAGTGCTTTTCTGGGCAATGGACACAAAATCGAGTTGCGGAACCTTTTCAACCACATCGGCTACACCAAAACATCGATGAGACGTGGCACCGAGTATTACAGCAATTCCAAAATCCAGTCCTACGAATATGCGTTCATGGGCCGGACCACCTACATGGGACAACTCAGCGGTACACACTCCTTCAATGAAAACAAAACAAAAATCGACTGGACCACCGGCTATTCAAGGGCCACACGCGACGAACCTGACCTGAAAAGGTTGAAGCTTACCATGAATGAAAACAAAACGGATCCAAACTACGGCAAATATTACATGGTCTTTCCGGTCAATCCGCTAACAGCCAATGCCGGAAGAGTATATATGAACCTGGACGAAAATGTCTATTCGGCTATAGCCAACCTCGAACACACTTTTTCCATGCTAAATATCCAACCAACCCTGAAAGCAGGCCTCTTTGCAGAGAAAAAAGTGAGGGATTTCAGTGCACGCAAGTTGGGTTATGTCGTTTCAAACAGCGGAACATATGACACAAAAATAGGATATCAGCCATTGGACCAGATGTTCAATGATGCAAATATCAATACCACAACAGGCATCAAGCTGGATGAGGAAACCAGTAAGTCAGACTCCTATACCGGAAATAACAACCAGGTAGCCGGTTATCTTGCATTTCAGATACCCTTTTCCAAAAAATTGTCTGCCTATGTAGGAGTAAGGGGTGAAAACAACATCCAGCAAATCGATAGTTACGACAGGTTTCTCCAACCCATTACGGTCAAGAACGACACCTTCAGCATTTTACCCTCGGTCAATGCAGTTTACCAATTCAATGAAGCAAATCAGCTCCGTATTGCCTACGGTCAATCTTTGAACCGTCCTGAATTCAGGGAGATTGCACCTTTCCCATTCTATGATTTCGAAAGCAATGCGGTTTACTCGGGAAATCCTGCCCTCAAAAATGCGATTGTTACCAACAGTGAGATCCGGTATGAGTACTATCCGTCCAAAAACGAATTGTTCTCGGTCGGACTATTTTACAAAAAATTTAAAAATCCCATCGAGGTAAAATACCTTCAGACAGGAAGCGGACTGGAATACTCCTACCAAAATGCAGACGAGGCAACCAATTATGGCATTGAGGCAGAGATGCGTAAAACACTTGGATCAGCCGGCATATGGGAAAAATTAAGTGTGGTAATGAATGGTGCGCTGATCAAGAGCGAAATAAACTTTGCCAACAAAATCACAGAGAAATCACGTCCCATGGCCGGACAATCTCCCTATATCCTCAATGCGGGGATCTTTTACAATGATGAGGCCAAAAGCAGACTGATGGTGAACATGATGTACAATGTGATCGGTAAAAGGATACAAATTGTAGGAATTCCCCAACAGAATGGCTGGGAAGATGTACCGGATGTATATGAAATGCCCCGTCATCTGGTTGATTTCGTCATCAGCAAAAAGATCGGCAAATACACAGAGATCAAATTCTCCGTCAAGGATCTGCTCAACCAAAGCATTGTCTACAAACAAAATATCAATACAGATGTCGACATGAGTTATTACAATGGAGGAAGTGCCGACATCAGGCATTTCAACCGCGACCAGGTTCTAAAAAGTTACAAACCCGGAAGCAGTATCTCCCTCGAACTGGGATTCCGATTCTAATCCTACAGTGCTAACAATTCCCCATTTGGCTTAAAAAAAAAACAAATAGAATAAATTTTAAATGAATTATTTATTTAACGATCAAAACATTAAAACTATGAAACGTTTTATTTCAAATTCCTTTTTAATGGTCCTGTTTCTTGCAGTGCTGGTCTCCTGCTCGAAAGATCCCGTTATCGTAAAAGTTGCAGGTGTAACCCTGGACAATAAAACTGCCACCGTCAGAATTGGTACACCGCTAAAATTAACGGTATCCATCGCTCCATTCGATGCGACAGACAAAACAGTAACCTGGAGTACCAAGGATGCAGCAGTAGCTACAGTTGCTGCCGACGGTACCGTATCCGGAGTTGCAACCGGAACCACAGAAATTACGGTTAAAACAACAGATGGCATGTTCGAAGACAAATGCGCCATCACGGTATTTCCCGCCGCAGGTTCGACGCAAACAATATCAGGTAACATTACCAGCAATATCACTTTAAAATCAGACATCAACTACGTGCTGGATGGCTGGGTTTACATCAAATCTGGTGCCACCATCACCATCGAACCCGGAACCGTAATCAAAGGCAAAGTGGATACCAAGGCCTCCCTGGTGATCGAAAGAGGTGGAAAAATCATGGCCGATGGT
>CAZVTL010000290.1:1104-4603 GCA_964630075.1 uncultured Tangfeifania sp. | reverse complement strand
CGGTAGCATTTTGGAAACAGGAAAAATGATTGTATCGGACGGAAGAATCGATTCAAAGAAGATGCGCAAAGCCGAAGGGCAAACATTTCAACAATTTATTGTCTCAATGAATGATTTCTACGAAAAGGTCTATGCTACCACCCGCTTGATTCCTACCGGCAGGGTGACCAGCTACGGGGCTATTGCCCGCTACCTGGGGACCACCCTATCTGCCAGGGTCGTCGGTTGGGCACTCAACAATTCGCACCAAATGGATCCCTTCGTCCCCGCGCACCGGGTCGTCAACAGAAATGGGTTGCTCACAGGCAAGGTTCATTTTCGCCCAACCTCTGCCATGCAGGAGCTTCTGGAGAATGAAGGGATCCAGGTGGTGGAGGATGCCATCGTAGATTTTGAAAAACATTTCTGGGATCCCATGAAAGAGCTGCCCTGAACTTTCCGGCGATAGCCGGCAAAGATGCACCCAAACTCCGCAACCTTAATCCGAAATGTGCGTAAACAATTAGACTTAACAGGAATTCCAACTGTCAACATTTTGTATCAATAACTTATATATCAACAAAATAATTCATAATTCGTAATTTTATAATTCGTAATTCTCCCAAAATGGCCCTTGTACCCAAAAACATATCAGACACCCTCCAAAGTATCCTCTATCCAGGTTCCGATAAAAACATCGTTGAACTTGAAATGGTACAGGAGATTCGCCTGGCAGGCAAACGAATCAGTTTTTCCCTGGTTTTTAACAAAGAGAACGATCCTGCCATTGGCCCGGTTTCAGCGGCCTGTGTGGATGAGATCAAACGCAGGCATGGCGACGATTGCGAAGTAACTGTCAATCCGAAAAGTGCCAACAGGATGAGTCCACCCGTGCTTCCAGGCGTAAAAAACATCATCGCCGTAGCCTCCGGGAAAGGTGGCGTAGGCAAGTCAACCATGGCTGTCAATCTGGCCGTAGCATTGGCCAGCAAGGGAGCCAGGGTGGGATTGGTGGATGCCGACATCTTTGGTCCCTCCATTCCAAAGATGTTTGGAGAGGAGGATGCAAGACCCGGTTTTGAAAAGGTGGATGGCCGCGACAGAATCATTCCCATCGAAAAATTTGGCGTAAAATTTCTCTCCATCGGTTTCTTTGCCAACAAGCAGGATGCACTGATCTGGCGTGGGCCTGTTGCTTCAAATGCATTGAAGCAGTTGATTATGGAGGGGAATTGGGGCGAACTTGACTTTTTGCTGGTCGATCTTCCTCCGGGAACCAGCGACATCCATCTCACCCTCGTGCAAACCCTGGCCGTAACCGGTGCGGTGATTGTGACTACCCCCCAGGATGTTGCACTGGCAGATGTGGTGAAGGGTGTATCCATGTTCAACAGCAAATCAATCAACGTTCCGGTACTTGGAATCATCGAGAACATGTCGTGGTTTACCCCTGCGGAACTTCCCGCAAACAAGTACTATATTTTTGGCAAAGACGGAGGGAAAGAGCTGGCCGAAACGATGGGCCTCCCACTGCTTGGCCAGGTACCATTGGTGATGAGCATCAGGGAGGGAGGCGACAATGGGCTACCTGCTGCATGCGACGAAGAGAGTGCTTCCGGCATCGCCTTCACCGAGCTGGCAGACCAGCTGATCGTGCAATTGGAACGACGAAACATCTATTTTGAACCTACCGTGAAAGTAAAGGTCAGACGAAAGTGATTTTTTCAGCAATTTTGAGTTAATTTGTGTGATTCATTTATCCAAATTCGCTTGAAAAAGCCCGGCTTATTCCAGTTTCTGTGCCTGTTTGTCCTGTCGCTGACTGTTGGATGTTCCACACAGAAGAATACAGCTATCAACAGATTTTACCATGAAATCAACGCGCAGTACAACGTCTATTTCAATGCGAAGGAGAGTGTCAAGGAGGGTTTGGCAAGGATAGAAGATCAGATGGTGGAGGACTATACCCGGCTCTTGCCCCTCTTTCCGGAAGCCAGTCCAAATGCCTCCCAGATGGTGGTTGCCCAAATGGAATATGCCGTACAGAAGTGTCTCAAGCTCATCGAGAATCATTCCATTACCAAGAGTCCGAAAAGAAAGACCAACAAGTTGGAGGCCTATGTTGCCTTTGCCTACAAGAGCGAATACAACAAATGGATCGACGATGCCTACCTTTTGATGGGTCAGGCACACTACTACCTCAGGGATTTTCACAAAGCACAGGAAAGCTTCAACTTTGTCCTGCACAATTTTTCCGATCAACCGACCAGGCATCCTGCATTTCTGTGGCTCTCGAGATGCTACCTGGAGACCGGCGAATATGAAAAAGCCATCCAGATCTTGAAATTGCTGGAGCGGGACGGTAGTTTGCCAGATCAGATCAAGAAAGACCTTGCAGTGATCAAGGCAGAGTACTACATGAAAACCGGCGAATGGAAAGAGGCAATCTTCCAGTTGAACCAGGCCTTGAAACTTGATCTTACCAGGAAGGAGAAGGGAAGATACAACTTTATTTTGGCGCAACTTTACCTCAGACAGGGGGCCAACGAACTGGCAGTGGAGGCATTTAACAGGGTTGTAAAGTCAAAACCCACCTCCAGGATGGCCTTTGAGGCAAAAATTTCGCTGCTTGAATTCTCCGATATGAATTCAGAGGTGGTCATGCAGGCGCTGTCGAAAATGATCAAAAGTGCAAATAACATGCGCTATCTCGACCGGATTTACTATGCCAGGGGGGAGATCGAATTAAAATCCGGCAACAGGCTGGAAGCCATCAGGGATTTTACCACCTCCGTCACCCACAGCCTCGACAACAACAACCAACGGGCACTTTCCGGTCTTACCGCCGCACGCCTCTTCTATGAAGACGGGAACTATCGGCTTGCCTCCTGTTATTATGACAGTACACTGGCTGTCATTGACAACAACTATCCCGGCTACGAGGAGATTTTTGCAAAAACCAATGGCCTTTCGGTACTGGTTAGGAACCTGAACCAGATTGAAAAAGAGGACAGTCTGCAACGGGTCGCCACGATGCCAGAAGCGGAAAGACTTGCCTATATCAACAAATTCATTGCGAAGGTTACCGAAGAGGAGAACCAACGGTTGAAGGAGGCACAACTCGAACAAAACAGTGCCAATTATTTCAGGGGACAGCAATACCGTCCGGGTATGGGAAATCAGGCCAACAACAGCCTGTGGTATTTCTACAATCCGGTAACTGCCGGACTCGGGAAAACAGAATTCCAGCAGATCTGGGGCAAACGGAAACTGGAGGACAACTGGAGGCGAAAGAACAAAATTTCGCTGAACCAAATGGACCAGGAACCGGGTGATAACATGAGTGATCTCCAACAGAAGGATTCCCAGCAGTCCAAAGCGTCAGATCCTAAAACCGTCGACTACTACCTCCACGATCTGCCGCTGACCGATTCACTGATGAGAGCCTCACACGACCGAATAAAATCGGCCCTCTTCGCCTCCGGCCGAATCTATCTGAACATTCTCAAGAATGAACCCC
>CAZVTL010000290.1:0-1094 GCA_964630075.1 uncultured Tangfeifania sp. | reverse complement strand
CCCTTGCCATCATGGCTTTTGATGAACTGAACAAAAGATATCCAGGCAGCATCTATGAACTGCCTACCTGGATCGAACTTTATAAAATCAACCACGAAACGGCACTTTACAAGGAGCGGATTACCGGGAAATATCCCGAATCCAACTATGCCAAATTTCTCGTGAATCCAGACTTCTTCAAGGAGTTGGAGGTCAGGCGGCAGCTGACGGAACGCAAATACAGCGAGGCAGGCACACTCTACCAACGCGGTGATTATGCGGGTGCAGGCAGGATGGCAACTGAAGTTATGAGCCTCCAGCCCGACAGCCTGCTGCTGCCCCAGGTCAAATACATGGAGTTGATTGCCCGGGGAAAGAATTCTTCCAACGAGGATTTTGCCAAAATGCTCGACAACTATCTTTCCGACTTTCCAAACTCACCAGCCGTGCCTACAGTTGCGAAAATCCGGGAACTGATCCTGCAAAACTCGCTGGCCGAACTCGAAAAAAATATTGCACGCATGGATTCGGCAGCCCTGAGACAGACAAAAAATCAGCCTTCCCTTCAAAAAAATGATCCCTTCGGAGGAAAATACTCCTACGATGAGGATCTCTTCCACTATTTCGTCATCTCCTTTCCGGGAGAGGCAAAAGTGGACGTAAACCGCCTGATTTTTGACATTGCAAATTTCAACATCGACTATTACACTTCGTTTGATTTCGACATTGAAGAGGTTCGGCTAAATGGGCAAACAAAACTGGTGGTCGTGAGAAGCCTGCCCACCAAGGAGGAAGGATTGGGATATTTTGGGAATATCCTCCGGCAAAAGGTGGTCTTTCAAAGCCTCAAAAATGTCGACTACCACCATTTCATTGCATCCTCTCCAAACTACCGAAAATTGATTGCAGATCAGGATCTTATCGAATACCTGAACTTCTTTGTGTTGAACTACAGCAAAAATTCCTCCCCGAAACCCTAGCGATCTCCAACCCTCCGGGAAGTTAAAAAATAGCCCCAATGGGCTATTCCATCCCTGATTTTTATTTGGTTATTTTAATTTCAGGAAAATGAGCCTGATCATTTCAGGCCAATACCCTGGTGGCAATGCCATGAC
>CAZVTL010000289.1:4114-4603 GCA_964630075.1 uncultured Tangfeifania sp. | reverse complement strand
TTTGTACAAGGCGATCATTTCCACATTTCCATATTTTCACATTTTCCAATTTTCCTCCTTTTCGTCGAAAAAACCGGGGCTTTGATCGAAAATAAAAATCTACAATCAAAATAGGGATTACCTTTCGTTCTGAAATCAAAAATCAGCGAAAATGAGTAGTCAAAAAAAAATCTTACTGGTCGGTGTGATCCTTCTTCTGACAGGGTGTACCGATTTTTTTATGATCTGTTCGCTAAATCCGTTCTACCTCGAGAAAAATGTCACGCTGAAACCTGAAATAGAGGGCAGTTGGAGTGCTTTCCCTTTGAAAATGAAGGCCATTCCAAACAAAGACGAGTCTCCCGATGTATGGAATGAGATGGACACGGCCGCTGTCTGGAAAATTGAGCGGGTGATCAGCAAGGAGACCATCAAAACTAAAAATGGCAACGACTCAGTCGTCTTCAGACCCCTTGATCACTATCGTGTGAAGCTTGTAAACAATCTTAC
>CAZVTL010000289.1:0-4104 GCA_964630075.1 uncultured Tangfeifania sp. | reverse complement strand
GATTCTACCTTGTACCAGTTTAAGATGGTTCTTTTTAGGATCAACAAGGGGTTGTATGCCGATTTTATGCCGGTGGAGAGTACCGGGTTGGAGAAGAGCCGGTTTGCAGCGGAGAGCTATTTTAAGATTCATACCCTGGCTAGGATCTTTCTTGCTGAGGGGCTAATCAGGATCTCCTGGTTGGGAGCTGAACAGATGAAGGAGATGATTGAAGAGAAGCGTGTACGGGTGAATTACAGGTGGGTGAGTCAGGCCAAAAGGTTACTCCTTACGGGTAGTTCAGAACAACTGACAGGAATGATAGAAAGGTATGCAGACCAGACACGGTTCATCGATTGGGAGAGGCAGCCGGCCATGTTGATGTTAAACCCTTTAAAATAAGAAGGCCATGAAGCTAATGAAATACAAAAATCAGCTGAACCTATCGCTTCATCTTATTTTCTGGATGCTCTCCATCAGTGCCTGGAACATCGTATTCAATCCCGGCGTGGAGTCAACCGCAGCAATCAAGGGTTTGCAGGATTACTGGGCAGAATTGCTCATGCTTGACTTTTTATTTTTGCTTTACTGCCTGCTTCCGTTTGTCTGGTGCCTGAAGAATGTCAGGAAATGGCTCAAAATTTTGGCGACCCTTCTTTTTATTGTACCCACAGTTTACCTGATTTTCGAATTCTTGCAGCCCGAAGAGAGCAGGGAGGATCTCTCCTTGTTTACCGATCTGTTTCTGTCGGGATTTTTGTATGTACTGGTTTTTCACCTGACGATTGCAGCAGCCGTCTATTATAACCTGCGTATTTTGGTAACCAGGTATTTAAAAGAGAGCAGATTCGGGATATACCTTTTACTGGTTTCGGGGCTTGTGGTAGCAGCAGCGTTGGTAAATTTTGCGCTCTTTGATTACGTGATCGACAAATTGTTCCTGACTCTCTATTTTATATCCTATTACAATATTTGGGAACTCCAGGTGATTGTAGGTGCCTATGTGGTATTTTCAACGGTTTTGTACCTGGTCTGGCAATACGCCGCGGTGCTGATCGCCAACCGCGACAAGGCGCAAAATGAATTGTCTGCCCTGAAGGCGCAGATCAACCCCCATTTCCTGTTCAACAACCTCAATACGATCTATTCGATGGCTTCGAGAAATGATGAAAATACCAAGGAGGTAATATTGCAATTGTCAGACTTTCTTCGTTATGTGTTGTATGATACGACCAGTGAATTCATTCCCCTGGAGAAGGAGGTTGACATTATCAGGACCTATGTGGAGCTTCAGAAATCCAGAATCGATTCGGACATTACAACTGTGACATTGGAGTTGAATGGTGATTTTGGAAACCAAAAGATTGCCCCTTTGTTGCTGCTTCCACTGGCAGAGAACTGTTTCAAGCATGGATCAGGGAAAAAGGATGGCTTCATTCGTATTCAGATTGACCTCATGGGGAAGGAGCTACGCTTCACCACAAAAAATACCATTGTGCTGCGAGAAAAAGGGGGTGCAGAGGAGTACGGCGGCATTGGGATCAACAATGTGGAAAAACGATTAAATTTGCTCTACCCCGGAAGGCACAAGCTGACTTTTGAAGCGCAGGATGGGATATTTGATTTGGAGATGAGGGTTGAGCTGTGAGGGCATAGGGCATGGGGCAGAGGGCATGGATGTATTGCTGATTATGTCGTAAGTACTTTAGGCACTCTAGTCACTCTAGTTCACTTTAGGCACTTATAAATTGAATGTATGAATTGTATCATAGTGGAGGACGAACCTGCAGCCCAGTCAATTCTGGCACACAATATAAACCTGACTCCAGGCTTGGTATGTTGTGGAATTTTTCCTGATGCGATGTCGGCACAGGCTTATCTTGACAGCAACAAGACCGATCTGATCTTTCTGGATATCAATTTGCCTGAGATGTCGGGGGTGAGTTTCCTTCGTTCGTTGATCCATCCGCCACTGGTCATTTTTACCACCGCCTATCCGCAGTATGCCATCGAAGGATTTGACCTGGAGATCGTCGATTTTCTATTGAAACCATTCTCTTTTGAGCGGTTTAGCAAGGCTGTCAACAAGGCCAAAGAGCGCTTTCAAGCAGTGCTAAAACCGCCGGTATCCCAAAAAATAACGGTCAAAGCGGATCGCAGGATTTACCAGATTGAGGTGGATGATATCCTTTTCATTGAGGCTTGCGGTGACTATGTTTCGATACAGCTTCCTGGTAAGAAATTGGTGGTGCATGGTACCCTGAAAAGTTGGGAGGAGAGACTGGATGGCGATTTGTTTCAAAAGGTGCACCGTACCAACCTGGTCAATCTTCGGAAAATAGATCATCTGGAAGGCAATCTGATTTACATGGGATCTTACAAAGTTCCTTTTTCCGATACTTACAAACCAAATTTGCTGGAGCGGATGTTTAAATGACTACCCTTCCTAATTTATCCGCCAGGAAGGGGCAAAGTTTTTCGCAGAACACCGCAAGGAAATGCTAAAGTAGCAATCTATGGGGCTCTCTTCTGTTAAAAATTAAGACCGGGATTCCCTTGCGGAGAACCCCGGTCAAATTAACAAATAATCAGTAGCGTAGTTTACATCCTGAGATCATACGGATCAATAGCCTTCATTCTGAACCAAATACCCCTTGTTGGCGGACGCACCGTCTACAGCAGATTGTGGAATAGGGAAGAGGCGTTTTTTCACGTTGTTGTCAGATTTTTCAGTCCAGGTTCCTTCATATTTTCCGAAGCGGATCATGTCTGTTCGACGCAGATTCTCCCAATAGAACTCAAATCCACGCTCACGAAACAGCAGGTCGAGTGTCATGGAGGTAAGTGCTGGAGGAGTCTGGCTTGGCCTGGCCGTCCTGGAGGCACGTACAGCATTCACATCGCTCAGTGCACCGGAAGCATCGCCCTTGCGCAATTTGGCTTCGGCACGCATCATGTAGATGTCCGCATAGCGGATGATGACGATATCGGCTTGTCCCTTGTTCCGGCCGGAGTCGGAAAGTTTGCTGAATTCATATTTCTCCACCCTGTAACCGGTACTGTAGCCGCTTCCTGCAGTGGTAAAGTCGATTTGAAGGGTATGGTTGACCAGTTTGGTCTTGTCGGCGCGGGTGATGTTGTAAAGCTTACCGATTTTGTAGCTGTTGTTTGGTCCGCGCTCGAAAGGCTGACCGGCCCGGGTGGTAATCAAACCAAATTGCTGACCCCTGATGATACCGCGGTCGATTCTGTAAGTTGCTCCATCTACATAAAATGGCAGTGAGTCGGCAGGTACATCCAGGTTCTTTTTCAGGAATCGTGCATCCCTGGAAGGGTCGACGGATCCATAAGCCTGTGTCCAGCTGCCATAGAAGTCAGGTGTAATGGCCGGACCGTCGGTTCCGTTGGCGGCAGGAAAGGCTGGCAGTGGGAACTGGTCGCCCGAAAGGGAGAAGTAGGCCATGCGGTTGTGTCCGTTCAGGTCGGGACGTTGGTCAACTGCAAAGATCAGCTCCTTGTTGTCGTGGTTCTCATCGTTGAAGATGGCGAAATATTCAGCAGACAACTGGTATTGGCCTGAACTGATGATCCGGTCGGTATAGGAAATCACCTTGTCCATATCTTCCGGCTTGAAGGTGAAACTGGCAGCATACGGATCTCTGTAAACCGCAGCATTCAGGTACAAACGGGAGAGTAAGCCAAGTACACCTCCCTGGGTCATACGGCCCGGACCGGCAGTTGTGCCGACATCGGTCAAGGCAGCTTCCAGTTCCGTCTTGATGTAATCCACGGCTTCGCTCTTGCGGATGATCTTGGATACTTCATTCGGGTCATCCTTGACAAAACTTAGACCGTACATATCCAGCAGTACCAGGTTGTAGTACGCCCTCAAAGCCCTCATCTCGGCGAGGTACATTTTGGCTTCTGCATCACCCTTGGCCATTGGCTGGAGTACATTGATGGCTGTTACAGTTCTGGAAATCAGTGTGACAAGGGTATTCCATGCTTCGGTGATACGAACATGGGAAGGGGTCATCAGGTGGCGGTGCAAATCGATGTAGATTCCATTGTCACCCCAGTCGGTTCCGCCACGGTAGGGAAGGATGGCTTCATCGGTTGAGATTT
>CAZVTL010000288.1:0-4677 GCA_964630075.1 uncultured Tangfeifania sp. | reverse complement strand
GGGTAAATGAATGACGGGAGTTCACCGTCCGCGGTAGCGTATTCAAAAAAGTAATTGGATGGGATCGAACGGAAGGGGAGAATGTGAAAATTGGAAAATGTGGAAATGTGGAAATGACGGAACTCCGTAGATGTGTGCATTGAAACGTTGGCGGTAAAACTTTTCCGGATCTGTTTGAAACGCGAAGCACTTTTCCAGATCTTGAAGATGATACCAGCTTGAAAAGAAATAGTAACCGATCTGGAAAGGTGGTAAAACTTTTCCAGATCTGCCTGCAACGCGAAGCACTTTTCCAGATCTTGAAGATGATACCAGCTTGAAAAGGAAAAGTAACCGATCTGGAAAAGTTTTACTACCAACTCTGGGAGATCTGGAAAAGTTCTTCACCGTCAACCACCGTCATCGTGAGAAAGTACGGATACCCTGAAGCCTATTTGTGATGAATTGCCATATACCTAAAGTTACGGCAATTCAAAATAAAAAAGAATCACGCCGGTGCTGATTTGCCAATCAGCACCGGCAGCGCGGGTAAAACAGTACCATTGCACCCGGCAAACGGACCTCCAACCATCCATCTGCTTTTCGCTACCGCCACTTTACTTTTCGGAGCAGACAGATGGCTTTTCGCTACCGCCACTTCATTTTTCGGTGCAGATAGATGACTTTTCGCTACCGCCACCTCATTTTTCGGAGCAGACAGATGACTTTTCGCGACCGCCACCTCATTTTTCGGAGCAAACAGATGGCTTTTCGCAACCGCCACTTCATTTTTCGGAGCAGACAGATGGCTTTTCGCTACCGCCACTTCATTTTTCGGAGCATCAAATCAACTTTTCGCAACATGAAGATGACTTTTCGCTTGCATAAATTCATTTTTCGCAACATGAAATCGATTTTTCGCCACAGCCACTTCATTTTTCGGGAGAGTGTCCCTAAAACCCAAACTTCTGCCGATGGTGGGCCAGCGATTCAAAAGAGGGGAAGTGGTGTTCCTTGGTTGGTAGCAGCAGCTGTTTCCCTTCAAACTGCCTGATGTTGTAGGCAGAGGGGAAAAGTTCGGCGAAATTCTTGTTCACGATCACCTTGAAATCGTTGTTGATGGAGATCAATCCGCGGTCGAGGGCCCTGTGCAGATTGGGGCAGAGCGATAGACCATTGGAGATGGTGTCGTTGAAGCTCTCGGCAAAAGGGATGATGTGGCAGGCGTCTACCATAGAGATGTTGTCGCCGGCATCAATCCGCAAACCGGAGATGCAACAGGTGTAGTTGTAAATTTTGGGTACCTCCTTCTTGAAAACCCCACCCCGAACAAAAATCTCCTCCTGGAAACCCTCGTTGTCAAGTTCCTTTTGGATCTCCGTGAGCCGCTCCTGGTAAGCTTTTTTGGACTCCTGCAGGATCTGGGTTTTGATATCGGTGAGATAGCTGTAGTCTGGTTTGGAAAGTGCGGTAGCCTTTGCCTTCGGAAAATATTTGTCCAGCAGGAGCTTCAGCATGATGTCGGATTCTTCATTCTTCAAAAGCAGCTCCTTCAGTTCCTCATCAATCCTGGCAAAATTTACAGCAATGATCAGATTGGAAAAACTCCTCATCGGACTCTTGGATTTGATCCAAAGCTCGCACCCCCTGTTGGGAACCAACTCCCAAAATGGTTCCGTACCCATATGGTAGAATGGGAGCGTAAAAAGACATTGGTGGTTGGTCTCCACCAGCGCTTGCCAGTTGGATTTAAACAATCCAACCAACTCCGGCAGAATCTGAATTTCAGAGGTATTGTACAGTCCAGTTTGGTATGCCTGAATCAAACTGATCAGCAGGATCGGTTTGTGCGGTGCCCCGCCATTTTTAAAGTCCCGCCGGAGGTTTTCGAATTTGGAGCAGTAATAGGATAGGGTTTTGGTGGGCATAGACATATGCTATTTCTTTATATTTCAGGTGTAAATGAATATCCTAAATTGCTATTCCCCTTCAATCTCCTTATTTTTTCCTTTAATTAATTGTCTGGCATTTTGACTTGTCACCACTTTTTTACCCGTTTTTTCTTCAATTTCTCGCCTGGTATTTCAGGCAATTTTTCCACCTTGTTTAGCAATCAGCGGCTATCATTTTCAAACCGTGACAATTCGTCACGGTTTCATTTCCTTCCTCTTTTAAGAGCTGTTTAAGTTTTCGCCAGTATGCTTGCGGATCAATACTTTCAGAAAGCGCACCTACTACATCAACAATAGAAAAATACCACTTCTCTTGTTCGTCATCCCAATGAGTACGTATTTGCTTATCGTTAAATAGCTTGATGGCGTTTTCTTTGGTCATATCCAAAATATTATGATACTTCAAATGTATCTACAAAAAATTTGAATGTGATATCATCCAATGATATTTTTCACGCATGCTCAACTAAATTTCATCGGACAGCTGCCTTGCTTGCCGGATCAGATAATATCTGCTCTCTGTGTCCTCTTCCATCTTGAGCCGTTTGCAAATCTCAATAAATCTGGAGCTGATAGTAGTGAATTTTTCGGATGACAAGAGTTTTGCCAGCCAATCGCTAAAGTCTGAAAGCGCTGCCTGTGTAACGCAGTCCACCACTATAGTCCTCCAATTTTAGGTACAAGGCTGGCAACAAATACCGTAGCCCCCGGCTATCGTCATAGTAGCCTTCCCAACGTTTTTTATCGGCAGCCAATTCGGCTTTAATCCGTTTTATCTTGGTCCTGATGCGATCTTCCTGCTTGGGAGTCATGCCTGGTATATAATCTTTAGATCTTGATGGATGCTGCGTTTTACCCGTTCGTTTTTGATGGAGCCCTCCGTCACCAAATCGACTTTGATTCCCAACTTACCGGACAGTTCATTTTCAATCCGAACCAATTGCAGCAACGAATAGCTTTCGTTAAACCTTACCAAAATATCAATATCACTCTCAGCAGATCCATCCCCCCTCACAAATGATCCGAATAGGCCCACATACGCCGGATGGTATTCCCTTAGACAACTGATAATTATATTTTGAATCTCTTGCTTTGACACAAAACAAGGGTAAGTATTTTATCAATTGCCAATTCGGTGCAGATTTGATATTCCACGCGACACATTTTGCCCGTAGGGCATTGATATCCATAGAAAAGGAATACACGGAGATCCGTTTTCCCCGGTAGGGGATAAACAGACAATTTGGATAAATTTGGTTGAATGGATCATAAATTTTTATTAATCCCCATACGGGGAAAAAGCGCTACCCACTATTTGGTTTCCTATGGATATCAATGCCCTACGGGCAAAAACAGGAGAGACAATAGAAGGAGGAATGATGATCCCTGAAGCTGGTCTCCCCTGAGCCTGTCGAAGGGGGTGAAGGGAAGAGGGAATGACGGAAAAATGACGGAGGGACGGAAAATGACGGAAAGACCGGAACCCCGGTCTTCTTCGACCGCAATGATAATCTGATCTTTCGAGATTCTAACCCCGAAAGGGGTTGACTTTGAATAGCCCCCGGTTTCAACCGGGGGTAAATGAATGCAGGCCATAGCGCCGTCCGCCTACGAATTTCAATGAAAACCCCAATTGCAGGATCGGACGGAAGGAGCGTATTACGGGGAAAAGCAGACAACGGGGACGATGGAAACGGAAAAATAATTTCTTCTTTACAATCCGTGCAATTTGTGAATCGAAGATCAGCGAAGCTAAATCCGTGGTTGGGCGGGGTTATTCTGTTAATACTATCATTTTGCAAATTCTGATTCAGACAATTGCATCAGACAATTTTACACCAATCTTATTTCTGCAAATTCCCGGGCTATTTTGTGCAGGGCAGCTTCAATTTTCAATACCTGATTTTCTGAAATATACTGGTTTCCGGATTTATATTGCCTCATCAGGGAGGCGTTAATTCCGGCCTCCTCCGCAAATTTGGACACATTGATGAACTTGTAAAAATCAAACAGGCTGGCTACATCGAACCTGAACTCAAATTCTAACGCTTGCAATTCTACAGGCAATTGTTTTCCGATTTCAGTATAGGAAGCAAGAACTTCCTTGACAGAGTTCCCAAAATCTGCTTTTGCTTCCATGACAGTTTCTCCCTGGCCGATGATGGTATGCTGCAGATCAGGCGTAAAAATTCCGAAGGTACCATCCTTCCCCTTTTCGATCAGTGCGATTGTCTTCATTTTGACTTGTTTTAACCGGTAGGTTGCTTAAAAGCCTATCTGCTTCTTCAGTTTGTGATAAAGTTCGGTTTTTACTTCCTGCGTATCATGCCTCGCAATTTGAATGGTAAAACCCTTCCCAGGATGCGCATAAATATCATGCTCTTTCCCATTTCGGAGCAAATACCAACCATGCTGTTCAGCTTTTTTCCTAAGTTCTGACCACTTCATCACAGGTGTACCCTCCTGGTTAGGCAAATATATAACATTATTGCTATATATTTGCTGTTTATGATCTAATTTTTTGGGCTGTTTTTTGCATGCCAAAACGACTCGCAACCCTATCCATAAAGTTACGGCATTTCTAACTTAGAAACGGAGAAAATGATAGGGTGAGAAAATAGAGAATGGATGGGATCGGACGGAGGGGGCGAATGTGGAAATTGGGAAATGTGAAAATGTGGAAATGACGGAACTCCGGAGATTGAATCATCCATTTACCCAAATGTTGATCCTGGCGTATTCCCCT
>CAZVTL010000287.1:0-4746 GCA_964630075.1 uncultured Tangfeifania sp. | reverse complement strand
GTCTGATCTTTCTCCAACTTTCCGGCAACCAGTTTGGTTTCGGTTTTCCCCCTTACCAGGAAGGTCATGGCCTCCACATTCCCGGAGGAGAAGAGTTTGAGCGAACCCTTTGCCTTTTCGGGATAGCAATAGAGGACGACCTCTGCCTTCAGTGGAAGTGCAACCCCGCCTTTGTCTGCAAAGGTCAGGTCGACCCAGTGAATCTCGCAATAGTAGGGCCCACGGCGGTAGAGGTTGATCCTGGATTTTGTCTGACTGTATTGGGTTGAATAGATTTTCCCATCCGGACCAGTCACCTCAAAATAGAGCCAGGGTTTAGATGTATTGCTTTCATACAGAAGGTTGGGCGGGAGCAGGTCTCCTGTCAACTGGTAATCTGCCGCAATGATCTCGAAAGCATCGCGGTTTGTGTCGACATACCTTACCTCCAGGGCCGGCCGGTTTTTCAATTCCTGAAATTTATAATCGGTCCGCCAGTCGGACTGGGAAACAGCCAACCGTGGCATTGCCAGTAGAATCATGCAGATCAAAAGAGATCCCCAACTTTGTTTGTTCATTGTGTTCATATTAATTTATGTGTATATAATTTGTTTTTTAATTGCCACATTGAATCGAAGATCGGCGAAGCCAATAGCCACATAAACATTTTTGGCTGGTGTGAACATATTCTTCATGGCTATTTTATTTTAAAATTTGGATTCGGTTTGGGTATAACGGATTCACTTTCGCGAAGGTAGCTATCCATTTTATAGGCCATTTTCTTCACCATTTCAGGATTGGCGTCAGCAAGATCCTGCTCTTCTCCGGTGTCCCTTGCAAGGTTGTAGAGTTCGTAGCGGTCGGTCTGATCGTTGTTGTCGCACCACCAGCGGATCAGTTTCCAATCTCCCTGCCGCAAAGAGGTAGCAGGCTTTCCGCTTGGAAAATGGCAAAAAATATCGTTCCTGACACTTTTGTTTCGCTGCAATGCAGGTTTCAGGCTCACTCCATCCATTTGAAGTCCCTTGGGAAGTTTCCATCCAAACATATCGGCGAAAGTTGGGAAGAAGTCGGTGCTCTGCTCCAATGCGTTGGTTTTTGTTCCCGCCTTTACCTTACCCGGCCAAACCACGATCAGCGGTACCCGTGTGCCCCCTTCGTAAATGGTGCCTTTCCCCTCCCTGAAGGGCCAGGAACTGCTGACCGGCACCTCCCAGAACTCCTCTGGCATATGCTCCTTGTTTTTGTTGATATAGGTTCCGTTGTCGCCGGTAAAAATGATCACCGTATTTTCCAGAATTCCCGCTTTGTCCAGGGCTGCGACCAGTCTGCCTACTACTTCATCCAGCGTCTCAAGCATGCCGGCAAAGACAGGGTTTCGCTGCCTCGATGCCGGATCCATTTTTGCACGAAACTTGTCGATCTGGCTCTCTTTCGCCTGCCAGGGAGAGTGCACCTCAAACGACCAGTAGTTCAGAAAAAAAGGCTGCTTTTTGTGCTGGTCAATGTATTTTACCGCTTCATCGCAAAGCAGGTCTTCCAGGTTATCTCCGGGTTTGCCATGGTCTTTCCAAACCGGAAATGGGTAAAAGAACCCTTTTGGCAGCGGACTGGGAGCCGAAGTGTGCGGAATATCCAGGTCGAACCCCTGTTCCAGTGGACTATAGGGTTCAGGACCGAGGTGCCATTTGCCAAAATGGGCAGTAGTGTAACCGTTGGACTTGAAGGCTTCGGCAAGTGTATAGTATTCAGTTTTGAGGCGTGTAAGGCTTTCTGCACCCAATACCTTTTGGTTGGGACCTGCCTTGCCAACCAGTTTTTTATCAAGCACTTCGGCCGGCAAATGGCAGGCAGGTGCTGTGATTCCAATCCGAGAAGGATACAACCCGGTCATAATGCTGGAACGGGTAGGAGAGCAGAGCGGATTGGCTGAATAGGCCTGGGTAAATACCATCCCTCTTTTGGCCAGCGCATCGATGTTGGGTGTCTCGTGAAATTTGCTGCCATAGAGGGATAAATCGTTGACGCCGAGATCGTCGGCCAGAATAAAAACGACATTGGGTTTTTCAATGGCTACCGCATTGAATGCCAGCGCACCAAAGAAAATGGCCCAGCCTATATCCCTAAAGAACTGACTATCATTATTTTTTAAACAAAAATTCCGTTTGGTGCTGTTTGTTTCCATTTATTTTCAATTTAGTAACTGTTTAAATTTTACATTTTCCCCTATTTGCATAAATCTCAGATAAAAAAGAACGTGCCGTAGGCATGAAATGTGGGCAGAAAATAATTGTAAAGAAGGATATCTCGTCCCGTCCGGGACGAAATACGTGATTTCAATTGTATTCTACCCACATAAAATCCCTCACGGGATTTAGAAGCTAAATTTAAATAGTCTTAACATTTCAATTTATTTCTCCACCACAAACACCGATTTTACTGCCGGCAAATCCAGGGAAAATCTTGTATACACCTGATCGCCATGTTTTACCGTAGCAAGATTACCAACTGGCAGGATTTTTCCGTTTTCGGGATACCAAAGTTCGAGATTTAGTTTTCCGCGCAGTTCCACATTGGTTTTAATTGACGTATCCGAGGAGTTGGCGATGTACCAGATATTCCTTTTTTCTTTCACTTTGTGGATGTAGGACACTTCAGTCTTGTCATCAGAGAGGACTGGCAATGACTCAAAAACCAGATCCGGAACCAGACCCATCTGCTCCATCGTTGCCGAAAGATTGGCTGCATCAGGCTGAGGGACGAAACAGCACTTTCCTCCTTTGCCGATTTCTCTAATTTTTCCCGGCTCATTTGGCATGGATCCGGTCGGATCGATGCCGAAAATCGATTGAACGAGGGCCACGACTTCCTGGTCTTTCCCGAATTCGGCCGACCGGGAGGGCAACATGGTGGTGGAGATCACCTTTCCACCCTGTTCAACCCATTTCTTTACTTTTTGAAGTACTGCAACAGAAATAACTTTCCCTCCGGGGATAATCAGCAGATTATAAGACTGCCGGTTCACTTTGTTGCCCAATTCAATCCTTCCTTTCTCAAGCTCGCATTGAGCACTCAACCAGGTTTCGGGATGGAGGAAGGTAAAGTCGCGGTGCAACTTCCTGGTAAGCAAATCCCCCACAGCCAGGTAGTCTGTTTCGGGTGGAGCGTAGGAACCCCAGGGTTTTTTGCCGGAATTGAATTTAAAGAAGGCCTGCAGGGAGGTGATGGGGTTCAGGACGGCAATATCTGCTACCCGCCGGCCACCCTGCAATAGGTAACAACTTCTGGCTACATAATCACTGTAGGAAGGAAGAGTCGGACCCGTTTTGGGACTGTAGGAGGAGAGCAATGGCGGGATCCGAACCGCTTCGGGCCTGTAATCGTACCACATTCCGTGAAGGATCAGGAAGTTGACTCCCCTGGTGAAAACATCCATGGCAGTCCGGAAGAGCATATCCGGCTTAAACTGCTCCTCCAGAAAGGCCCCATTCATTTCGGCAGCTACCACCGGACGGTCGTAAACATCAGCGGCAGAGCTGATCAGCTTAAAACCATCCCGGCCATGGGTATGGTAAAAGATGTAATCCAGCAACGGAACCTGCGCATGGCGGTAAAATTTGAAGGCATCCAGGTTGGTATCGGTCGGTTGCAGCTTGTAATTGCCGGGCGGATGGCCCGAGGAGTGCAACCCATTCTCTTTGGCCCATTCATTGACCAGCCGGGGATAACCTTCGGCCAGCAACTCCGCCCTGGTATCAAATAGGGCCACCCTGGCAGCGGCTGTTTCAGGACCAATATCTTCGAAGAGGGCCGGATAAAGCAGATCCGGTTCCTTGCCGTACCGCGCTTTAAACTTAAGGTTAAATTCAGGGGTCCATCCCCTTTCTTTGGCCACGTAACCCACATCATCGTAAAAAATTTGCCGGATGGTAGTGCCGAAATAGTCCTTAAAATGCTTTTCATACACACCATAAGTCAGCGGAAGGTATTTTGCGACCGCTTCCGGACTCATGAAATCTACCAGCTTGTGATTGGTTTTGGCACAATAGAAAACCATTACCCGCCAATCGCCGGCCGGAGCCTTCCACAGCAATCTCTTTTGGGAGACGAAGCCCGACAAATTCACCCGATCGAAAGTCTTCACATTCATTGCCACCACCGCCATCACCTTATCTTCGCGAAGATCCAAACTGAGGGTAGCCGATCCGGTTACCACCGTATCTACTTTATCGAGGTATTTCAGCAAATCGTCGGGATACTTCTCTTTCATCAGTCTCCCTGCCGATCCGCTGGGGAAATCGATGTCGTCGTAAAGGATCACCTGCATGCCCCGCTTTTTGGCTGCTTCCAGTATATCAAGGTACCTGGAAAAATAGTCATCGCTTAAAAAAGCGGGCTCCATACCCGGTGTAGGTTTCCCGGTAGGGTGTTGTTTACCTGCTGAGACAGGCAGTACAGTGACTCCTCCGTACCCGCTTTCGGATTTGGCAGCCTCCATCTGCTTTTCAATTTCGGCGGTGGTCAGTTTGCCGTTGATGTGCCAGAAGGGAACAGGGCGATATTGATCCGGGGGATTCAAAAAAGTGGCTCTCCATTCAGATCCGGGATTCTGGGCAGCTGTTTCAAGAAAACCGGATAACAACAATACCAATGGGAGAACCCGGGCTATGCAAAAATTCTTCATGACTATTTCTTTCTATAATCTTCAATTAACTCAGATTTCCCGGAACTTCGGGCCAACAGTTCCACCTTCTCAGTTTCAGTATA
>CAZVTL010000286.1:371-4750 GCA_964630075.1 uncultured Tangfeifania sp. | reverse complement strand
TTTTGTTTGACTACCGGCCGACTCCAGATTTTTCTCTTTTTTGGCCAGAACAATCGCTCCAACCATGGCAGCAAGCAGAAGGATTGAGATCACCTCGAATGGCAACGCGAATCCGTCTCTGTTATAAGACACAAGAGCCAGACCAACATTATGAACATTTGCTTCGACTGCTGGTGCGGTAGAAGGTACAAATGCGAATTTAAAGATGGTCATAATTGTCAGAACTGCTCCGGCGGCTACAGCCAGGGCAGAAAAGATCTGCTGTTTTACCGGTGCAACTACAGCCTTTTCACTGACATGACTCGTCAAAAGGATGGAAAAGATGATCAGTACAATTATACCTCCGGCGTAAACAGTTAACTGAACCGCAGCAAGAAAATTGTAATTCAGCATGAAATAGATTCCTGCTGTAGAAACCAGCACGAAAAGCAAATAGACTGCTGATCTGAGGATTCTGCGACTGGTGACGGTTAAAAGTGAGAAGGTCAGAATTGAACCGGCAAACAGGTAAAACATAATATCATTGAGACTCATAGCGATTATTTTTTTGCTGTTTGTTATTCTTTCACTCCCTGGGCAATTTTCGAACCAGGCAGGTTAAGTACTTTGGTCAGTTTTGAACGGTCCCAAACGGCATGTTCAAAGTTTTGTCCCATCACAATGGCACCTGTCGGACAGGCTTTGATACAAAGGTTGCAGAAGGTACACATACCCAAATGGTAAATGTGCTGGTCGATGGCTCTTTTTTTCTTGCCTTCTTCGGTCAGCTCCATTTTACTGATGATCTCGATTGACCCATTGGGGCAATTGAGTTCGCAAATACCACAACCGGTGCAAAGATGCTCGTTGTTTTCAGTGTGTGGCATGATCACCTCTCCACGAAAACGATCAAACATTTTTAGCGTATCACGGTTTTCGGGATATTGCTGTGTGACATTATTCCAGGGTGTAAAAACATACTTACCGGTAATTTTCATACCTGTAAGAAGCGATCCTACTCCTTTGAAAATTGTGCTGATATATTGAAATAGCGCGTTCATATAGCTATAATTTTACAGATGGAATTTGGTTAAAACAACCAGGCTCATCAAAAGGATGTTGATCAGGTTGATTGGCAACAGATATTTCCACTCAAGTGTCAGGATCTGGTCGACCCTCAAACGGGGGAAAGTCCATTTAAACCACATGATCAGGAATATGACACCCATAACTTTCATGAAAAACCAAACAAGCGGCGGGATAAAATCCATCACAACATTAAATGATTCGAAAGATCCAAAATGCAATGGCATCCAGCCACCGAGGAAAACTGTTGTAGCCATAGCCGCAACAATGAACATGTTGATGTATTCTGCCAGGAAGAAAAAAGCAAATTTGATACCGGAATATTCAGTGTGGAAACCTGCAGTTAATTCTGATTCTGCTTCTGCAAGGTCGAAAGGACCACGGTTGGTTTCTGCGGTTCCGGCTACCAGGAAGATGACGAAAGCAATCAGCGATGGAATATGTCCCTTGAACAAAAACCAGCTGTCACGCTGACTTTCCACAATCACTGAAAGTTGCATCGAACCTGCAAGGATAATAATTGTTACCAATGACAAAGAGACTGACAACTCATAGCTGAGTATTTGAGCACCACTACGCATGGCACCGATCAGTGAATATTTGTTGTTACTGGACCATCCTGCCAGGAGGATACCAATGACCCCGACTGAAGAGACAGCAGTCACATAAAAGATACCAATATCAAAATCGAGCGTCTGCAAACCCTTGGCAAAAGGCAGTACTGCCATAGCCAGGAATGTGGCGATCATAACAATAAAAGGTGCAAGGTTGTAAAGAAATTTATCTGCACTTTTGGGCATGATCAGCTCTTTCATCAGCAACTTGAGAAAGTCGGCGATGGTTTGGAGCAATCCCCAATAACCTACACGCATGGGTCCCAAACGTTGTTGGAAAGCTGCGCACACCTTTCTTTCGGCGTATACCAGGAACAAACCGAAAAGGGCAACGAAAAGCATGTAACTGACCCCGATGATGGTCCATTCAACAATGGTAGTAGCCGTTGGAGACATCCGCTCCAAAAACCACAGATGCATGTTGTGGGTCATTCCTGAAAAGTCGTAAATATTGAATCCCATTAGATTTGATGATTTTCGATATAGTTCAATCGTGTTAGTACTAATTACCTGTCAATGTCAGGGATAACAAGGTCGAGTGTCGACATGATGGCAACAAGGTCGGCAATTTTGTGACCCGCAGCCATTTTGTTCAGCGCGAACAGGTTGGAAAATCCCGGTGACCGGTACTTCACCCTGTAGGGATTTTTCTTGCCATCACTGACGATGTAAACGCCAAATTCACCCCTGGCTGTCTCTACCCTTTGGTAAAACTCCCCTTCGGGCAGCTTGACAACACCCTTCATTTTGACCGCATAATCCCCTTCCGGGATATTGTCGATCAACTGTTCGATGATGTTTAGTGATTCGTGCATCTCCTCCATTCTCAAACGATAGCGGGTAAAGGTATCTCCCTTTGTATCCAGTTTTTCTTCGAATTTCACCAGCGGATAGGCGCTGTAAGGCTGATGTTTCCTGACATCACAGGAGAAACCGGAGCCACGGCCCGATGGACCGGTGACGCCCCAGGCAATGGCATCTTCGAGCGACAGATAGCCAATGTCTTTGGTACGCTCCTGGAAGATGACGTTACCGGTTAGCAGTTTGTCATATTCCGGTAATTTCTTTCTAAACTCCAGGATAAAATCCTTCACCCTTTTTTGGAAGTTGGGGTGTATATCAAACATCACACCACCGGGAATGCTGTAATTGAGCGTCATCCTTGCCCCACAAGTCTCCTCGAATATGTCAAGGATGTGTTCGCGGTCGCGCAGTCCGTAGAAGAAGGTGGTCAAGGCACCCAAATCCATTCCCATCACGCACCACCACAGTTGATGAGAAGCCAGACGACTCAACTCACTCATGATGGTTCGGATGTATTTGACACGCTCAGGGACTTCGACCTGCAGTGCATTTTCAATACAGAGTGCCACCGCTTCATTGTTCATGTGGGCCGAAAGATAATCCATCCGGTCGGTGAGGTGAATCACCTGAGGGTAGGAGAGGGACTCTGACATTTTTTCAATACCACTGTGGATGTAACCAATGTGGGGTTGAATGTTGTGTACAATCTCACCTTCCAAACGGACAAGCAGCCTCAGTACCCCGTGTGTAGAAGGGTGTTGTGGCCCCATGTTGACACGCTACTCATCTGTATGAATCTTATCGGAGGTAATGATAATCTCTTTGGTTTCAGACATAAGGCTATCGTTCTACTATTCTTACTTCGTCTTTAAAATCTTTTCTTAGCGGGAATCCGTAGTCATCATCCAGGAAAAGCCTGCGCAAGTCGGTATGGTTGTTGAATTTCACCCCCAAAAGGTCGTAAACTTCCCTTTCGTGGTATTTGGCAGTCTGCCACACATCACTGACCGTATCAACCCTTGGATCCAGACGATCAGCGGTATTGACTTTCAGTACCACAACATGCCGGTGTTTGACCGACTCGAGGTGGTAAACGATCTGCATCGTTTCAGGGTAGTCAACACCTGTAAGGCAGATCAGGTAATCAAAAGATAGCTCCGGCACTTTTTTGAGTTGCACGGCAGTTTCATGCAGATCGGCTGCCTGAACCAGGATTTCAATGTACTGTTTGCCGGGTTTAACCTCGGTATTGGAAAAGTTACCTGCAAGATAAGCTTGTAGTTCTTCGTTTGTCATTTAACTTACTATCAAATTGTTAAGTGATCAATGGTATATTTGATGGTGATTCCCTTCATCCAGGTTGGTTTCAAGGCTGTGGTGCAATCTTTTTCTGTTTTCTGGAGAAATAGCGTTCCCGCTTGATCTTCTTTTGAAGCTGCATCATGCCAAACAAAAGCGCCTCAGGCCTTGGCGGACATCCGGGTACGTAAACATCTACCGGAATTACATGATCTGCTCCCCTGACCACTGCATAATTGTTGTAATAGAAGGGGCCACCCGAGATGGCACAACCCCCCATCGCAACCACATATTTGGGATCGGCAATCTGATCGTACAGCCTTTTGAGTACGGGTGCCATTTTGTAGTTGATGGTTCCGGAGATGATAATCAGATCGGCCTGCCGGGGAGTCGCACGGGCTACCTCCATTCCAAACCTGGCCATATCGTGCCTGGAGGCACCAACGGCCATAAATTCAATGGCACAACAGCGGGTTCCAAATGTAAGTGGCCACAAGGAATTGGAACGTGACCAGTTAATCAAATCATCCAGTTTGGCCAGGATGATGCTTCCTCCTTCGTATTCGGCCAAAATCGGATAATCGTTGGCCTCGAACT
>CAZVTL010000286.1:0-361 GCA_964630075.1 uncultured Tangfeifania sp. | reverse complement strand
CAATGCATGTTTTTTCCATCCGTAAAACAATCCCAAACCCAATATGGCGAAGAAGATCAGAATTTCCACAAAACCAGTCATTCCAACCTCTTTCATAACGGTTGCCCAGGGAAAGACAAATACAGTCTCTACGTCAAAAATCAGAAAGAGAATGGCAAAAAGATAATAACCCACCGTGTATTGGTTCCAGGTCTCTCCAATGGTCTCCATACCACATTCGTAAGGCTCGAATTTTGCCACGTTGTAGGAGGTTGGAGGAACATAACTGGAGAAAACCAGCGCCAAGCCAACCAGGGAAATGGCCGTTATGAAGAAAAGTAACAGTGCACTACTTTCCATATGATAATTGTTTTAGGTATTA
>CAZVTL010000285.1:0-4756 GCA_964630075.1 uncultured Tangfeifania sp. | reverse complement strand
ACAATGTGACAATTCGACAATGTGATAATTCGACAATGTGACAATTCGACAATGTATGAATTTGATAGTGTGACAATTGGCATATTGGTTTTGCCTAATGCAACGCTTAAAACGGTTCTTGCATCTATAATAAGAAATAAAAAATAGGTATGATGTTGAATAAAAATTATCTGGTACTTGTTTTGGGGATCCTCCTCACGGTAGGTTGAACCAAGGATACAGTCCCTTCACCCGAAGGAGAAAATATCGTAATGAACGACAAGTCGCTGAAATTGGTCAAGGCCAGCAATGCTTTCAGTTTTTCGTTGCTGAGCAAAAGCCTGGATGGAACCCTCGAGAACAGGATGGTTTCACCACTGAGTGTATCTACTGCACTTTCAATGACGCTCAATGGCGCATCAGGAACCACCCTCACAGCTATTCAAAAAACCCTTGGTCTGGAAGGGCTGACCAAAGAGGAGATCAATGCCATCAGCCTGGAATTGGCGACAGCACTTCAAAAGTCTGATCCAAATGTGGTGATGAACATCGCCAACTCCATTTGGATCAAGAATGGCTTTACCGTTCTCGATCCTTTTATCACCACCAACCAGACCTACTACAAGGCACAGGTTACAAAGCTGGATTTCAATCCGGCGGCAGTTACCACCATCAACAAGTGGGTGAGCGACAAGACCAACGGAAAGATTCCAACCATTTTGGAACAGATCTCCAGCAACGAAATCATGTTTCTGATCAATGCCATCTATTTCAATGGCAAATGGAAATACCAGTTTGACAAGGCAAAGACGGCCAATGAGCCTTTCAATTCCACCAACAAGATTAACCTGTCGGTACCCATGATGAAGATGGAAGAGCGCTTTGGCTATTCTGTCCAGCCGGGATTCAAGGCATTGAAAATGCCTTACGGTGCAGAGAAATTTCAAATGGTGCTGTTGCTTCCCGATGTGGGAACCACTCCTGACAAGTTGGCTGCTTCGCTGAATTCGGAGAAATGGAGTACCCTGAATGCCGCTCTCCAAAGCAAGACGAAGGTGCCAATCTGGATTCCCAAATGGAAATTCTCGTGGGATATCACCCTGAACAGCCTCCTCTCTTCGCTGGGCATGGAGATAGCCTTCGATCCGAGCAGGGCCAACTTCTCGGGCATTAATGCCGACAACCAGCTGTACATCACCAAAGTCATTCACAAAACCTACATTGATGTTTCCGAATCGGGAACTGAAGCGGCTGCCGTAACATCTGTGGGGGTAGGTGTTACGAGCATGCCTGCTGATCCGCCCTCCTTTTATCTGACCCGCCCCTTCCTCTTCTTCATCACCGAAGAGGATACCGGTGCCATCCTCTTTGCCGGAAAAGTCGAAAACCCGCTTGAAACCAATTAATATGATGAGAAATACACTTTTTTTGCTTGCCTTGCTGCTTACCCTCCCTGCGTTTGCCCAACCCGGGAAGCACGATGTGGTCTACCTGAAAAATGGCAGCGTATTGAAAGGCAAGATCCTGATGTTCGATCCCGGACATTCGGTGAAGCTGAAGACCAGGGATAACAACGTCTGGGTATTCGAGATGAACCAGGTTGACAGTATTGCCCGACCCGTCAAGGTAAGTACACCCATCAAAACCGGTTATTACAATCTTACGGAGTTTGGTGTATTGGCCGGTAATACCAACAATGTGAAGTCGGCTCCCTTTACCCTGATGAACGTCAACAACTGGCAGTTTGCCAATGGTTTTGCCGCAGGTATTGGAGTAGGAGTACACTTTTTCAACGAGACCTACCTGCCGGTGGTGGCCGATTTCAGGTATTTTATCCGCAAGCATGGTCCGTTGCCCTTTGTATCCCTGCAGGCAGGTTACTCCATCCCGTTGGGCGGAGATTATACCCAAACCTATTATGCCTATGATATCATGGTCAGACCCGGGATTTGGCCCAACCCTAACCCAACAGAGCAGGACATCTCTGCCAGGGGAGGATTTTTGGTCAACCCGTCGGTCGGTTTCCAGTCACAAATCAGCGAAAGCCTTGCACTTACTTTTGGCATAGGATACAGTTACCTGAGACACCGTTACGGGAAAGATGAGCTCTACAAACTGGATGTCGATTACAACCGGTTGTCCCTGAAAATTGGTTTACAATTCAAATAACCGAACTAAATGTCATATTAATAACAACATACTTTGTGATTCCTTAGTGGCTTAGTGACTTGGTGGCTAATTATTCTTGCCACAAAGACACAAATACACTAAGGCTTCACAAAGAAAAACCAACAATTACTTTCAAAAGATCCCCATGAAAAAATCAATTAAAAATAGTCTGATCCCATTCTTGCTGCTGGTGGTTATGTTTTCAGCCTGCAAGGACAAATTCACGGAACAGTACCAATCACTGGAGCCAGTCTACATGGGATACCAGGAGTTCAGGGAGTCGGTAAAGATGGTCAGCCAGCAGGAGCTGGTTAAGCCGGGAAAGATTTATACCATCGGCAAGTACATCTTCATCAACGAGATCATGAAGGGGGTACACGTCTACGACAACACCAATGCTGCCACACCGGTCTATGTTGGGTTTATCAATGTTCCAGGGAACGTGGATTTGGTGGTAAAGAACAACATCATGTATGCCGACAGCTACATCGACCTTGTGGCATTGGATATTACCGATCCTTCCAAAGCGAAAGAGGTTGGCAGGATCAAGAGTGTCTTCCCCTACTCGGTTCCCCAGCACGAAGATGGTTACCGCGTTGGTCAGGTGGATGATGCCAAAGGTGTGGTGGTAGAGTGGGAGGTAAAAACTGTCAGGAAGGAGATCGAGACCTACAATTATCCTACTTATCCTGTATATTATGGTGCCAAATTCGATGCGATGGCCCTCAATTCAAGTGGAAGCAGCACCAAAGAGACCTCCTCTGCAGGAATCGGTGGCTCCATGGCCAGGTTCGGACTCTCCGGGAATTCCCTGGTGGCAGTCGACAACAACATGTACTACAACATCGACCTTACCGATGCCAACAATCCGAAACTGAGCTCCAAGTCGCAGATCAACTGGGGCATCGAGACCATGTTCCTTTATGGCAAATACATGTTCCTGGGAACCTCCAATGGGATGTTGATCTACGATCTTTCCGACGTGAACAAACCGGTCTATCTCTCCAACTTCTGGCATGCCACGGGTTGTGATCCGGTGGTGGTGGAGGGCAACAGGGCCTATGTCACCATCCGGGGAGGCAACCCTTGCGGTAGCAACATCAACCGGCTGGATGTGCTGGATGTCACCAATGTGCTGAAACCTGCGCTGCTTCGTTCCTACAACATGGACGAACCCTATGGCATCGGGATCAGTGATCAGATCTTGTTTGTCTGTGACGGAAAGTCCGGCTTAAAAATTTACAACGCATCAGATCCCTACCTGATTGTGGAGAACCAGCTGGCCAAATTCCCTGGCATCCAGGCCTACGATGTGATTCCGCTCGGCAAATCCCTGCTGATGATCGGAAATGATGGATTCTACCAATATGACTATTCGGATGTGAAGAATATCAAGCAGATCAGTGTGATAAAGGTGAAGAAGTGATGAAAAAAAGTGACTAGAGTGACTAAAGTGAGCTAAAGTGACTAAAGTATTTGGGGGGATAGCGTGATTTGTTCGGAGTTCTTAACTTTAGGCACTCTAGTCACTTTAGTTCACCTTAGTCACTTTTAGATTTATAAATGCAGCCAGATTCTAAAATTGTAACCTTTCTCCAAAAGCACCACGTGCTTACCTTGGCTACCGTAGCGGGCGACCAGCCCTGGGTCGCCAATTGCTTTTATGCCTTTCTGGAAGCTGAGATGGCTTTCGTATTTACTTCAGGAGACGAAACACGCCACATCCGGGAGGTGACCCAAAACCCAAAAGTAGCCGGCAATGTGGTGCTTGAAACCAGCATCATTGGCAAAATCCAGGGAATCCAGTTCTCCGGCACCCTGGTAAAGGCAGAGGGTGAAGCCCTCGCCAAGGTAAGTTCAGCCTATCTGAAAAGATTTCCCTTCGCGGCGCTGATGGATACCACCCTCTGGATCCTGTCCATCGAATACCTGAAAATGACGGATAATAGGTTGGGCTTTGGAAAGAAGCTCTTGTGGGAAAGAAGTGCCTAGAGTGCACTAAAGTGACTAAAGTGACTAAAGTTTTGGACGCATGGCATTTTGTGGTTGTAGCATAAGTACTTTAGTCACTTTAGCTCACTCTAGTCACTTTAAGTACTTTTTATTATCTTTGTGCACTTTAAAAAAAGGGAGTTGCACAACGCTATGAGTAAGAAATTCAGGGAATACAAGGAGTTTAATCTGTCTCAAATCAACAAGGATATTTTAAAGTTCTGGGAGGAAGACGAGACCTTTCAAAAGTCTATCACCACCCGGGCGGAAGGGAAACCTTTTATCTTTTATGAAGGGCCTCCATCGGCCAACGGGCAGCCCGGTATTCACCACGTTGTATCCCGTGCCATCAAGGATATCTTCTGCCGTTACAAAACACAGCAGGGTTTTCTGGTCAAGCGCAAAGCTGGCTGGGATACCCATGGTCTGCCAGTCGAACTGAGTGTTGAGAAATCACTTGGCATCACCAAGGAAGATATCGGCAAGCACATCTCCGTAGCCGATTACAACGCCGCCTGTCGCCGTGAGGTGATGAAATACACCGATCTCTGGGAGGATCTTACCCACAAAATGGGTTACTGGGTCAACATGGACGATCCCTACATCACCTACGACA
>CAZVTL010000284.1:0-4772 GCA_964630075.1 uncultured Tangfeifania sp. | reverse complement strand
AATGTTCCCTGCGTGTAGTATCCACATCACAAACGGCAACAATCCGTATATCGGGACGTCCCATGAAATTGCGCATTAGTCCGCGCATTTGTGTTCCCATCCCAATGAGGCCCAGGGTAACCACGTTGCTTTTTTTGGGATTAGGCCAGCCGCATGATTGAAGGAGAAGCGGGGCAGCCACGGCAGTCGCCGAAAGATTTTTAAGGAATTTTCTGCGTGAATTTTGCATGATGATAGTAGTTAAACGATTAAACCGGAATCATCGAATGGATGGATTCAGATCTAGTCAATCATCTTTTTCAGAAACGTTTAACAGCGATCTTTTCCCCGATTCTCAGGCATTTACAAACATATTAAAAAATTGCAGAAGATGAATACATTTTCAGATGATTTGGGAACTCCGGACATCATCTTTTACCTATCGCGCATGAATTGTAATTCATTGTTTTTAGCAAAGCTATAACAGGACCTTTTGGAAATTAGGAGACCCAATAGTTTGAGGAACTCATCTTGACTGAAATAGCGGGCAAAGGACCATGTCCTGCTGGGCCCGCCCGCAAAACCAAACACTTACAGAGCCTCTTTGCTGACAACCTCATTTGCACCTAATCTAAAGTTAATGCCAATCTTAAAGCCGAAAGCATATTGCGTTACTTTTTTCGTCAAATCAGAAGAAAAAATACCATTGTAAACACCATCCTCCTGGTACAGGAATTTGTTTTGTGGATCAATCATATTCGTCAAGCCATAGTCTAAATAAAATCCAGAGTAAAGGTCTAACCTATTAGTTAAATTAATCAGAACTCCCAAATTGCTAAAGGCAGATAGGACAGGCTTCAGGCTGGTATCATTTTTGGGAAAACTGGTTAGTGTGGTAAAGTTGTGTTGCGGCAAACCAAACAAGACTACATTGTATTGAGGATAATATCCAGTAGTTTCGATCGTACCTCCTGATGTTTCGTTTTTTGATTGAATGGGAAATGATACTTTTGGTCCGATTGAAAATTGAAAATTGAATTTTTCATTCATTTGTTTTTGGTAAATAATACCAAGCGGAATGTCCAATAAGAGTATACTTTGTTTTTCCTGCCAATCGGTGTATTGAGTTCGGAATTCAAATGAATCATTGTCGGTGTCAACCGAAGAATTACTTGTTTGATAATTAAGCGTAGCTTTTGATTGAAACGATGCTAATCCCAGTCCTGCTGCAAAACCCCAGTTCTTTGAGAAAAAGTAATGATACCCGAAATTAACAGTGTAGCCCATCCCGTTTTCCTTTGCTCCGTTTTGAAGGTCGTATTTCAGATGATGGGAACCACCTCCTAGGTTGAAGTACAACGACCGTGACGTTTCATTTTCCTGTGCCTGTAAGGCACCTGCTCCCAACAGGAGCAAACTTATGAATAGTATTTTTTTCATTTTCTTTTTATTGAGCCGTCACCGGGACTTTGGAGATCCAAATTCCCGATGACGGTTTGTTTGTTTTTATTAATTTTTGACTAGTATTTTGCAGGTGAGCTTCCTTTGGTCAGATGTTACAACAGTTCCAATGTAATCCCCAAACGGCAGAGAGACAGAATTCTCCTGTTTAACATCAGTAATGGTTTGGACAAGGACTCCCATCACATTATAGATTCTTAGAACAGCTCCCTTTAAATCCTGATCGTTGAGGTCGGTTACTTTTACAGTAAATGGGACAAAACTTCTTGCCGGAATTGGATAAGCACTTATTGTTGCATTTTTTAATGTTCGAGTGTGAATTTCCTGATCACATGACCACAATACTGCACCCTCTATCGTACTTACCTGTAGAGAATAGAATCCATCCAAGCCTGCTTGTTCTCTGTAGAATTGACCTGTCGCACCAGGAATTGGCTGACCATTTTTGTACCACTGAAACGAGGTGAATCGATTTGAACTATTGTCACACACTATCAGATCGTCAAATTTCTTCACAACGTAGCTCTTGGCAAGCTTAATAGCAAATTGGAACGGATATGCCGGGCTTTCCACATTCAACTCATTTCGGAATTGCAAATTTGCGGAATAGACACCTTCAGCCATGTTAGCAGGCACCTGGATATTAAGCCTGTCCAGACTTTGTGATGAAGCCAGCGGTAAATAGCCTGTGTTTACAAAACCGGCAGCCAAAGCCGCAGCACTAAAAGTAATCCGGTATTCGCTTGGGGTTCCTTTCAAAACTTGATAGCCAATAGATAAATCTTCTCCCTGGCATTCACCTGTTACCGGTACTTCTAAATTCTCTGATAGTTTTACGATTTCCGAAATTTTGGCATCGGTAATGATCAGATCAACTGGTTGGATATAATTACTGACAGCGCTGCCGCTTATCTTGTAAACCACTGTGATTACCTTGTCCTCTCCAACTGTTGCATTGTTGTAAGTAGCTATGGCTGAAACAGTAACCAAATTTGCATCGGAAGAGGCAAGCCCTTGTAAAGTTCCAACGTTTTCAACCGTTACCGTTGTCGTATTATCAAACATCTTGTTTGTGACGATTGAATAATCTGAAATGGTAAGTTGTTTTTGGGCAATGTTTGCCTTCAGACCAGAAACTTCTGTCAGTGTATAATTTCCGGCACCAACACCTGAAATATTTGAACCAAAAACAGTGACACTTATTCCGTTTCCTACGTTCTTATGCTCAAAAGAGGCAGTACCTATGGTAAGTTTGACTGGATCAACATTGCGTATGCCTACTAATTTTGCAATGGGAACGTTTGCCGTAGTTGTACCGTCGTAAACTTTATTTTGTGCCTCTGCCTCAATTGTTAATGGTGCCTTGGTTATTACAAAATCAGCAGGGACATAGGTAAAATCATAGTTATTGTCCCTTCCGCCTGACATGGTAATCACTTTACTGTGTGCACCAACGCTGGTCTGCAGATCTACCGAAGTCGACGCCAAAGGTTTGATATCCAATACGGCTTCGTTTTCGTTGTTAGTCCATCCACGGTATTGGAAAGTCAGTACAGGATTAGCCTCGCCGTAAACTTTCGTTTTGGCACCGGCGGTTACCGTCAATATGGCTTTGGTTACAGTGAGATTTGCGGAAACATACTTGAAGTCGTAGTTGTTGTCAACTCCGCCTGATACCTTAATCACGTTAGTGTAAATTCCGGCATTGGTAAGCATTCCTAATGTTGTCGATGCAGAAGGTTTGGTATTCAATACGGTTTCGTTGTCGCTGTTCTTCCAGCCGCTGTATTGAAAAGTCATTGTTGGATTAGCCTCGCCGTAAACTTTCGATTTGGCATCGGCGGTTACCGTCAACATGGCTTTGGTCACAGTGAAATTGGCTGGTACATAACTAAACGAGTAGTTGTTGTCAACCCCGCCTGATACGGTGATGGCATTGGAATGGGTTCCCACATTGGTCAGCAGATTAACAGTGGTTGTTGTGGTTGGTATGTAATCCAAATCCGCTTCGGTATCGCTGTTTTTCCAACCGCTGTACTGGAAGGTAAGCGTTGGGTTGGCTTCGCCGAAGATTTTTGTCTGGGCATTGGCGGTAGCTGTCAGCATGATTTTGGTTACTTCCAGATTGGCCGGCAGGTAATTAAAGTCATAATTTTCCGCTACACCTCCCGTCAATGTGATCGCATTGCTGTAAACTGCTGCCGGACTGGTTGCCGTTACTGTTGTACTGGCTGTTGGCCGAGAGGTCAAAACAGCCTCGCTGTCGCCGTTCTTCCATCCCGAATAAACAAAAGTCAATGCAGGATTGTCTTCACCGTATTTCTTTGTTTTGGTATCCGCGGTAACGGTTAGCATCGCCTTGGTGATTTCCAGTGTTATCAGATTCCTGCTGGTACTGATACATCCCTTGGTTGTATTTCTGGCCTCAGCATATGCAGAATAGGTACCCACTGTAGTGCCGGTTGGTACAGCAGCCGGGGTATCTCCAGTAATATTTGCATACCAGTCAACGGTTTCTCCAATGCCAACGATGGCCACAGCGGTCTTTTCAGTCCCATCATAGGTATGGGAATTGCTTCCTGCTGTTGGTTCGGATGGCAAATCAAAAACAGTCATCTTTACCACATTTGATTCTGCTGCGCCTGTCCAGTCCTCCATGCAGTCAACCCGTGCCAGTCGTTTGTACCAGGTATTGGCGGTAAGCAATCCAGGATCATAAGTTGCGGCATTGCTGTTTGCAATATCAACAAATCCGGTCATGCTACTGGTGGTTGAACTTTGCCACTTGTATTCCAGGGTTCCGACATAATCAGAAGGAACTTCTTTATTGGTAATTGCATTTGGGTTAAAAGGATTGCAGCCATCTTGACCTGCGGTTATTATCCCTCCGGAAGAAGGATTGATTGCAATCAGGATGTTCTTTTGTCCACCCAGTGAACTTGTTCCCCAAAGTGCTGGTAATGTGAGTGTAGCATCGTTCCCTGAGACATCTTTTATGGTTGCTCCGGCCAGCGCCAGTGAGTTGGTGGTTGAATATTCCAGATCCCAACTGCTCTCTCCAATCCCAACGGTATAACTGAAAGTCAATGCAGTTGTTCCGCTTCCTGATGAATATGAAACTGTTCCGCCACTATTCAATGTCAGGGTAGGAGTTCCTGTGATGGTAACCGCTTCAGAAAAAGTTACGGTTATCGTAATAACATTGCTTGGTACATAGGTGCCATCTGCTGTGCTGGATGTAATATTGGTTATTATTGGACGTACTGTATCAATGGCGTAGTTCGGTGAATCGGTAGTTCCGGAACCTGTGTTCCCGGCCGCATCGCTAACCC
>CAZVTL010000283.1:3356-4796 GCA_964630075.1 uncultured Tangfeifania sp. | reverse complement strand
CAAAGAAGAGAAGGGTTGCTGCAAGAAAGGTTCCGGCCAACAAGTACCTTGACCGGAGTATATATTGCTTTGTTTGGTGGTAAGCAGCGACTGTTCCCCAAAGGCTTAACAAATAGATAACCAACCCTGACATCATCGGTGCTACTGCCTGCATACAAGGATAATTGGCACGTTGAGGCTTTGGAATTACCCGTATCAAAAACCACACGGTACTTGAAATGCCCAAGAGTATAAATCCCGCTTTGTGCGTAAAAACTTTATTAGGAAGCTTCAGAAAAAACAGTGCTATTACTCGAATGATCCTTCGAATTTTCTGCATTTAACTTATTGGTTTATAGTGTCTATTATTATTTTGCAAACTTCGAAAATATTTGAGTCCAATACATTTAATAGATATTTCAAATTTAATCAAAAGTATATGTACATTTTATTTCTTTGGAATTTTATAGAAATCCTGGCGTAAAACAAAAAACACCTACAGATTGCCTGTGTAAGTGTTTGATCTTGAGGGTTAGCTTAGTAGGGCATGAACCTCCGACCCCCTGATTATGAGTGGTAGTGTAATCGGAACTCTGTTTGATTGAGTTTAATACATTCATGTTTGAACAACGGCTCTTCCAGGAATCTCAAATTTAGTTGTTCTTTCAAGAAATCTATTCCTGGCATTGAGTATTTCTTCGTTGCGGACTTAACGTGCTTTCCGCGAAACAACCGGCAATTTGCTCAAGACAACTGTTATTGCCCCCTGGTTTGCGGAATGAATGTCTCAATGATTTTGAGATCCCTTACCTTGATAAAACGGATCAGCATAAACCAGATGCTCAACCTACCTGCGCCACCATCACCACATAATTCTTCCCATATTTTTTGGCGCATTTCGGACAGGTGGTGTACCAGTGATAAATTTTGGATTTGCCATAACCCTTCTGAGCCATTGATTGATCAAAATCCTTGCACCATTTGCCTGTATCCTGAAAAGATCCTTCATAGACCTTGCTGAAAAATTTTCCGGTAAATATTTTACTTTCCAGACCAGGTACCTCCTTGTCAACTGAGATATAAAGATCCTGGTTCCATTTGGAGGTGTGGTCGGAGAGGCAGATTCCTTCCGACCAGTCGGCTCCGGCAGCCCTGATCTTTTCGTCCATTTTTTTCATCACGCCTCCAAAATTGAGCGGCATGTAGAAGAAAGTACAAACCGAACCCTTGACAAACAGTTTGTCCTTCCATTCAAAATCAGTGTTGTCCCAAGGGATGGGGTCAAATTTGGGACAACAGATGGGATCAGATGTTGTTTCCATGATTTAGAATTAAGTGAACTAAAGTGACTAAAGTGACTAAAGTGACTAAAGTGAACTAAAGTTGTGAACTCCCAACAAAACAGGGCTGTGGCTTAAGTACTTTAGTCACTCTAGTTCACTCTAGTCACTTTAGGCACTT
>CAZVTL010000283.1:0-3256 GCA_964630075.1 uncultured Tangfeifania sp. | reverse complement strand
CTTGTCAATGTTCCCCTCGAGAAAAGTTCCGATGGAGATGACAATGTCTATCTCATTGGCACCTGCCGCTACAGCCATGGCTGTTTCCAGCTCCTTCACTTCCAAAAAAGTCATGGAAGAGGGGAAACCGGCTGCAACAGCAGCCAATGCAACATTTTGATCTTTAAGATTTTCCCGAACAGTTTGCACCAGGGTAGGGTAGACGCAGATCGCAGCGACATTGGGCAATTCATAAAAATGGCGCGGGAATAGGGATACCTTTTCTGCCAGTTTCTCCCCTTTCTCCTGGGTATCTTCTGCACCCAGGGTGGTCAAATCGATGCAGGAGAAAGCAAGTTTCATCTCCTCTTTGGAAAGGGTCTTGCCCATTTTAGACCGGATGGCAGCCAGTCCGTCTTGAACTTCATTTGCCAGGAAGGCGCGTTCCATATTTCCCAATAAACCGCTCATATATTGTTGTTTATATTATTTATTAACGAGGCCACAAAGACACCAGGGCACAAAGTTTACACTAAATTTGGATTAACTGCAAGCCTAAAATTTTGCTTGCCATCAAGAGATTAAAGTTAATCATCTATTCACTTCCCAACGAATTTTATGCTTATTTTTCTTTGTGAAACTTTGTGTTTTAGAGCCTTAGTGGCCAAAGAGGAATTTATTTGAATCACTACTTTTTGTGAATATATCAGAACTCTTTGTTCTTTGAGTCAATGATGATGGTTACGGGACCATCGTTGAGCAGTTCCACTTTCATGTCGGCACCAAAAATTCCGGCTTTTACACTACTACCCAATTGTTCAGCCACTTTGTCAATGAACAGGTTGTACAACGGGATGGAGATTTCCGGCGGTGCGGACCGAATGTAGGAGGGTCGGTTCCCTTTTTTGGTTGCAGCGTGGAGGGTGAACTGGCTGATCAACAAAATCTCGCCATTGGTCTCCTTCACCGATAGGTTCATGACTCCCAGCTGATCGGCAAAAATTCGCAGGTTGATCAGTTTGCTGCTCATCCAGTCGAGATCAACAGCAGTATCGCTGTGTTCAAAACCGGCAAATACCAGCATACCATTCCCAATAGAGGAGATTAAACTCCCCTCAACTGTTACAGAAGCCTTGGAGACTCTTTGAACGACAACCCTCATGAGATTTTGGATTTTGGATTTTCGATTGGTGTACTCCTGTCATTTGCTCCCCAATTCAGAAGTCAAGCCCATGATTTGATTACTCCAATCAAAATTAGCATTTTCTTATTGAAAGCAATTATCTCTTCAATAGATGAATAAAATCCAGGAGTTCCGTATTCCAAAATCGAAAATCGAAAATTTACAGGACGAGCTTTAATGTCTCGGCAAGTAGCCAATACCTTGCCAACTTGCCAACAAACATATAGAGTATGGTAAGCTTTGGCGAAATCCTGAAAAATCCCAACCCCAGGATCAGCACATCCCCAATAACCGGAACGAAAGAGAGGAGGGCTGAAAGGGGACCATATTTTTGTAACTTCGGATTGATGGCATGGATCTTCTCCATTTTTACCTTCCCGTATTTTTCAATCCATTCCATCTTGCCCAGGTAGCCCAGGTAGAAGATGGTGATTCCACCCAGTGTATTTCCTGCTGTGGCAACCACAATGGTTGAAGAGACATTGACCCCAGCCAGAATCAGAACGGACATTACTGCCTCCGAATTGAAAGGCAACACCGATCCTGAGAGGAATCCTGCGAAGAAGAGGCCCCAAAGGCCGAATTGCTGGAGAAAATCTACCATTGAAAGTGACTAAAGTGAACTAAAGTGACTAAAGTTAATAAAGTTGACAGGGTTCAACATCAGAGCCCTGAAGCTCCAAGTACTTTAGTCACTTTAGTTCACTTTAGTCACTATAGGCACTTGCTTTTTAGGATAACGCAGCGACAGCCGATCCAATAAGATTTGCGTTGTGGATGCCGACGATCTTGACTTTAACATCTTTGTGTCCCAGCTCTGCCAACAACTCTTTCAGGCATTTGCCGACCTGTTTGTTGTAGGATTTGCAGCTCTTTACCTTGCTCCAGAAGAGACTTCCCTCTGCCGTCAGGCAAACTTTTTTGATGGATGGGTCATGTGCCACCATCACGGCTACAAGACCTGCCAATGAAGCGGCAACCAGCTTGGCCGAACGTTTGTAGATGCGGCGTGCAGCCTTCACATGTTTCTTTTTGTTCTTGTCCGGCTTGTTGATCATGTCCGTCATCGATTTGGCATCGAACTTCTCATCAAAACCATCCCCTGGGAAGAGGGTCGTGAAGATTTTGCCAAGGTACATTCCGGATACGGCTTTTTCGAACCTTTGCGCATCCTGGGTGCCGGAGGCAACATCCACCTGGTCGTCGATGGCTGTCAAGTGCAATGGCCGGTAGTTGCCCGATTCGAGGTTGATCGGAGTCAGGCCCGACCAGTTCAATTCCTTGTCCAGTTTCCCGATCTTGTCAGAATGGATGAAGGTGGCCATGTTGGTACCTGTACCAACGATCAATCCGATGTAGGCATCGAATGAGCTGTCCGACAAACCGGCAAACAGACTGGCAACGGTATCGTTGATCACTTTTACTGCGGTAAATTCGGCTGCGCTCTGGGTATTCAGAAACTCTTTCAAAGGTTTGCCGATCGGCTGATCGATCATCTCAGGGATATCAACTCCCTTGGTCCAGCGAAGTAGTTTGGCATCCCCGTCCGGCAGACACTCCGCAGGATAGGAAAAACAGTATCCGATTGGAGATTTTTCCGGTATCTTCAGATCCTTCAGGAAGGAGGCTTGCTCGGCAAATAGATCCTTTGCCGTAAATCCCTTGGTTTTCATGATGCTCAGATCCTTGCTCCAGCCATCCGGCGGATAAATATCGGTCTTGCCATCGCTGAAACTTACCACCGAAGCGCGGTAGTTGGTTCCGCCAAGGTCGAGAACTGTTGCCTGCCCCTCTACACCCTGGGATTTGGGTTTGATGTAGGTTGGGATGCACTGGATCTCCGTGTTGTCATTGTTCAATCCGTTTTCCACTTTTTGCTGAAGATCTTTGGCGATCTCTTTCAGCTGGCTAGTCGACAATTTGAAAATATTTTCCTTCATGGTATAAATTTTGTTGGGTAAAAAATTGCTGTACAGGATCATTTGGAACAGGACAATGCTAGTTTGAGTCAGCTGTCAATCCCACAATGATTTGTACCAAAAGTAGGATTTTATTTTTGCTAAAATGGTGGTTTAATCATTTTTAACGGGTTCA
>CAZVTL010000282.1:0-4828 GCA_964630075.1 uncultured Tangfeifania sp. | reverse complement strand
TGCAACCCTACATCGACGGGAAACCCTCTTCCGACTGGATGAATGCCGTATTTAATAAAACAACGCCTCAGCACCAGCATAACCTCAGCATAGATGGAGGAAGCGAAAAACTGCGCTATTTCATGAGCCTTGGTTACGCCAATCAGCAAGGATCCTACGTGGGGGATGGTTATTACGACGATCGTTATAACTTCCGTTCGACTGTTGACGCCCAGATTACAGACCATTTGAAGGCAAAGGTTACGATAGGCGCCATCCTGGACGAATTACACCAGCCAACCGGAACCGGCTGGGCAACCTATAAGACAGCATGGCTGATGCGTCCGGATGCACCCATCTATGCCAACGACAACCCGGATTATCTGAACGGTGATGCCACCCTATTGTCTGGCGGGCAAAACATGGTTGCAGAAGTCAATGCAGACAAAGTTGGTTATACCATCAACAAAACACGCCGGCTAAACGGTTCACTGCAATTAACCTACGACATACCGGGTGTAAAAGGATTACAGGCAAAAGGGTCATACGATTATGCGACCAGCCTGCCAGATAATACAGTGTATAAAAACACCTATAATCTCTATGTATATAACACTGCAACAGATACTTATACAACCTCTCCCAAGAATGCACCCGCCAGTATTACGCGAAGTGCCAATTTCGAAATTGATACAGATTTTCAGTTGGGATTAAATTATAACCGTAAGTTTGGCAACCACGACCTCAAAAGCTTTCTTATTTATGAACAAATGTACAGCAGCTATGACAGTTTTCAGGCTTACCGCGAGTTGTTGATCGCATCGGAGTACCTGTTTGCCGGTGAGGCCCTCAACCAGGCCGCCACAGGTGGAACCCCTTGGGACCGACTGACCAAATCTTTCATTGGTTCTGTCAACTATGATTTCCTCGGAAAATATCTCTTTGATTTCAAATTCCGGTACGATGGTTCTTCCAGGTTTCCGGAAGGCAGCCAATGGGGATTCTTCCCGTCCATTTCGGCAGGGTGGCGCATTACTGAGGAAAATTTCCTCAAAAACAAAATTTCCTGGCTCAGTAATTTAAAGCTAAGGGCTTCCTACGGGGAGATGGGAGATGACAGTTCGGCACGTAACTATCCTCCTACTTTGGGCTTCAACATAGCTCCTGCTACCGGATCGAGTGCTGTTGGATGGCAATTTAACGATGTATTGAATGGCGGTGTAACACCACAGGCCATTCCCAACCCGAACCTGACCTGGTACCATATTAAAATGTACAATTTAGGATTGGATTTTGGTCTGTTTCAAAACAAGCTGAGCGGAACTTTTGAAGTGTACAGACGCGATCGTACAGGGTTGCTTGCCACCAGCGCTGCTGTAGTTCCCGGAACAGTGGGTGCCAGCATGCCCCAGGAAAACCTGAACGCTGACCGCAATTTCGGATGGGAATTTTCATTGGACTACCGCAACAACATCAACGATTTCAACTATTACATCAGCTCCCAAATATCCTCCACAAGGAGCATGCGCACCGAATGGCTTGAAACGGTGGCCAACAACCAGTACGACAATTGGCGCAACCGTACGAACGGCCGGTACAACAATATCTGGTGGGAAAACGAATCAGTACACATGTTTACAAGCATGGAGGAAATCCGGAACTATAAGCTTCCTATGGGACAGGGCACCACACCGGGCGACTGGGCTCAAAATGACTGGAACGAGGATGGGGTAATCAATGCAAGTGATGAACACCCGATCGCTACCTACGGGCTTCCCCTTTTTAACTATGGGATCAACACGGGAGGATCCTGGAAGGACTTTGACTTGGCCATGAATTGGATGGGAGCATTCGGGACTTATGTCTCCTATGGTGAGCTGCTTAACCATGCTTTGCCTTTTAGCGGACAAAATACCCTCTCCTACTTTATGGACAGGTGGCATCCGACAGACCCCAATGCGGACTATTTTAGCCCTGCAACCCAATGGGTCCCGGGTTTTTGGCCCGTTACACTGCACAACGACCGTGCCATGGGTAGCAACCTTGTCCAGGATGCTTCCTACCTGCGTCTGAAGACTCTGGAACTGGGCTACACTTTACCAAAGAAATTATTGTCAAAAACAGGGATAAAGAATTTAAGGCTTTATGTTAGTGGCTATAATCTCTTAACGTTTACCAAGCTAGAGCATCTAGACCCTGAACGACAAGGTTCAACTCCGGAAAATACCAATAACTATGTGGATTACTATAGCTACCCTGTGAACAAAACCTTTACGCTTGGTGCAAGCATTAAATTCTAAAAAATGAGAACCATGAAATTAAAATTAATCATATTTGCAGCGATTTTTGGGTTTGCCACTTTGTCATGCCGTGACCTGGTGTTGGAACCAAAAGGGATTCTGGATGAGCCCGCGCTATTCGGCACCAAGGATGGTGTACAGAAGTATTTTATCCAGCTTTATTTTAAACTTCCTATTGAAGATTTCCTTTATTACGCAACGGGTGCTGGCAATACCAGTGGCTATAGGCCGGGCAACAACAACTCCTGGGAGGCCTATAAAAATAGCCAGGGAAATATGAGCGGTGAAACTTTTGGGTGGAATGTAGCGATGACCAGTGGTGGTTGGGGTTACTGGCCTTACGCCGATATTCGCAACGTGAACGTTTTCATTAATAATTTCCCAAATTACAAGGACAAGTATGATGTTGCTACCTATAACGCTCTAATGGGAGAAGCCCGTTTTCTCCGCGCTTTCTTTTACCAGGGGATGGCCAAACGTTACGGGGGTGTGCCGATTGTAAAGGAGGTGCAGGATCCGGCAAACGGTGACCCGGAGGAGTTGAAGGTACCACGAAATACAGAGTACGACACCTGGAAATTTATATACGACGACCTGCAATTTGCCATCACCAATATGCCGGCAACCAGTGTGGCCGGGCGTGCCAATAAATACGTGGCTGCCGCTTTAATGTCACGCTCTATGCTATACGCAGGCAGGGTTGCCAAATATACACAGTACCTGGGTCTTGGCACAGAGGCTGCAGTACAGAAAGGTTTTGCAGGTATTGACCCTTCCAAGGCCAATGAATTTTTCCAGTATGCCTACGATGCAGGCAAGGTTATCGAACAGGGACCCTATGCATTGTACACCAAGAATTATCCGGATAAAGCAACCAATTTTGCCAACCTGTTTTTGGATAAATCATCCTCCGAGAATCTGTTTATCAAAGGTTATGAAGGGCAGGTTTTTGGCCATACCTATGATTGTTTGGCGAGCCCCAGCCCTGATTTCACCTCTTTTGGCAATAATCAAATAGCTCCGGTACTTCAATTCATGCAGTTGTATGAATTCCCTTCAATCACAGACGCACAAGGAAAACCCGTTCGTTTCACAAAGCGCAGCGACATAAAAATTGGAATGGAACCCCGTTTGCAGGGCACCTGCTATTTTGATGGCGATGTGCTTCGTGGAGTTGCTTTCGATATCCAGAGAGGTATTTATGTTAAATTCCCAGGCCTGGCATCTGATGCTCAAAGTGGAAGCAACGCAGCACCTATTAATTCAGCCGCAAACCGTATCCTAGGGATCAAGGGTGCTAAGTACAATGGTGTTCTTATCACCGGAAATCATGGGATGTTCACTTCGGGTACTGAAAACAACGCAATGATGGGTGCATTTATGCGCAAATACATTGATGTAAGCAAACCCAAATCCCTGGTCAATGTAAACAAGATGAACCAGTCCTGGATCGTTTTCCGCCTGGGTGAAATCTATTTGAATACAGCAGAAGCAGCCTACGAACTAAACAAAAAGACAGAAGCGCTGGATTATGTTGAAAAAATCCGCTTACGTGCCGGTTGCGTGGTGACACGCCCTGCCCTTGATCAAACGATAAGCAGCACCTACGGTTACCCAATCGAGGCAAGCCTCCAGTATATCCGCAATGAACGTACGCGCGAACTATATACGGAGAACCACTATTGGTGGGATCTCAAAACCTGGAGAATCACTGACCAGGTGTTGAACCTGAATTATGCAAGGGCGCTGACCTGCTACTATGTTTTCGATGAAGGCAAGTATATTTACCTTGATGAGGTCAACAGGGATAACCGTAGCATTACTGCGCAAAAGAGTGCAGCATATGAAAAGATTCCACAGGGAGAAATCAACAAGAACACCAACTTGTTGCCTCAGAATCCGCTTTATTAATTTATAAACTATTGATAAATAATAAATATGAAAAATATATTCTATTTAATGATTGGAGCTACCCTGTTGCTGGCATCCTGCCAGAAAATCGACAACTGGGATGAACCGGGCTCGCGGCTTTATGGGAATGTGATCGATACCTATACAGGGACGAATTTAGCGATGGACCGAAACGACTGGCAGATTCGTATCATAGACAGGGACTGGGAGAAAAAGAACAATTCTGTATCCCAATTTCAATCCCTGGCAGTCATGAAAGACGGTGTATACAATAATTCGAAACTGTTTCCGTCAACCTATGACATGATTCCCTATGACGGACCATTTTGGCCTGTTGATACAGTAAAGGGAGTCGTTTTGAAAAAGGAGACCCAACAAGATTTCAAGGTAACCCCTTACCTGCAAGTTTTGAATTTCACGGCAACATTATCGGGTACAAGTCTGACCCTCAACTGCACGGTGAAGGCTCCTCTATTAATGAACGGTACTGTGGCGCTCCCGAATCTTTATGAGGTAAAGCCCTTCTTAAGCCTTACTACCTTTTGCGGAAACTCAAATTATATCAACATTGCTGAATACAATAATTTGAGAAAACAAATCAACAGGACCTGGGCGGCAGAATTGGCAAATCTTAAACT
>CAZVTL010000281.1:0-4840 GCA_964630075.1 uncultured Tangfeifania sp. | reverse complement strand
AGGGTTCTCCGCCCTGGTTCCCGTAGTGCGGATAATGCCAGATCAGGGCCCGTTCAGACAGTTGCTTACCCTTTAACAGGGGAACCAGGCTGATACCATCCGAATGCTCCTCCGGTCTTTGTTTCAATCCGGCCAATTCAAGAAGGGTGGGATAAAAATCTGTTCCTGAAACCGGGACAGCACATTTTTCGCCTCCTCTAGTAAATCCAGGTACTTTGATGAAATAGGGCTCCCGGATACCACCTTCGAACTGGTAACCCTTGCCGGCGCGCAACGGGAGGTTCGATGTGGCAAAGGCATCACCGGCAGCCACACCGCCGTTGTCGGAGGTAAAGATGACAATGGTATTTTCCTCGAGTCCCAGGTCCTTCAGCGAATTCAAAACCAAACCCACTGCATCGTCCATCTGCTCTACCAATCCTGCATAAACCGGATTGTCCTGCACCTGACGTATGGGAAGAAAATGCCCCATTTTAAATCCGGAAGGCGCAATGCCCAGATTTTCTGCTTTTTGCCGGTATTTGTTCCACTTTCCCTGAGTGGTTTCAATGGGACCATGTACTGCATAAAACGAGAGGTAGGCAAACACCGGTTTCCCAGTTTGGGTTGGATTGTTTGCTTTTAGAAAGTTGACAGTCTCCTGTGCCAGGCGCATCGAGAGATTCTCTCCCTCTTTGCCATCCCGAAGATTGGGATTTTCGTAGGGGGAGAAATACCCGCCCTTGGGACTACCGGCTTCCCATCCGCCTACGTTGAGGTCGAAACCGTGGTCTTCCGGCCAGGAACCTTTTTCTCCCAGATGCCATTTCCCGGCAAAAAATGTTTGATAACCGCCCTGTTTCAAGGCTTCGGGTAAAGTGACACAGGCTGCAGGCAAACTGTGGACATAGGCAGGAGGCAACAGCTGGGAGAATCGTTTCGCACTTCTCCATGCTTCTTCTGAAGCGGCTCCGATCCAATCGGTGATGCCATGGCGGGCCGGAAATTTGCCTGTCATGATGCTTGCCCTTGATGGACTACAAACCTGACCAGCCGCATAGCCATTGGTGAATACCATCCCTTCACTGGCAATTTTGTCGAGGTTGGGCGTCTCGTAAAATTTACTCCCTGTACCACTCATGTCATGATAGCCAAAATCATCGGCTAAAACAAACAGAACGTTTGGTGGCAAGGTGCTTTTCCCCTTTTTGGCCTGGGCACAGGCAGTAACAGTGGCAAGGCAGGCTGTGGCAAGAAGTAAGTTTTTCATGTGTATACAATATATTTTTTAAGGGTAGCATGGAATCGAAGATCAGCGAAGCTAATAGCCAGATATTCATTTTCGGTTGGTGTGAATATTTGCTCATGGCTATTTTATTTTTAGGGTATTCAAAATTCAAATGTGCTTTTAAATTGTCTGTTTCTTCCCCATCGATTATCCGGTGAATTAAGGATTCCGGGAGGGCCCTGTGGCCCTGACAGACCTGTTGAGCATCAGATCCTGATGGATCTTCCAGGTGATGGTGTCCCATTGAGCGCCTTCGGTCCACAAAGGTTCGATGGTTTGCTTTTCCCAGTTTTTCAGCGCTGCCTCCAGTTGTTGAAAATGTTGCTGATTGTTGGAGGTCAGACTGACTCTTTCCCCCAAATCTTCGGATAGCTGATACATTACGGAGGGTAATTTTTCGACACGGATCATTTTATAGTCCCCCACCCGTACTGAAGCCATTTTGTCTTTTCGCCAAAACAGTTCCGAATGCGGATCACCTTGTTTCTTGCCCGTAAGATAGGGGAGGAGCGATACGCCGTCAAGCTCTTTTCCAATAGAAGATCCGTCGTTGGCGGCGTCCAGGGCAGTTGCATAAATATCAAGCGATGAAGTCAGTCCGCTAAAAGTTTTTCCTCCTTTGATGGCTGAAGCCCATGCGACAAAAAATGGAACGCGGTGTCCTCCTTCAAATTTATTCCCTTTGAAGCCTTTCAATGGAAAGTTGGTGGATTGATTGTTTGTGGCCCCGCCATTGTCGCTCAGAAAGAATATCAAAGTATTTTCAAGCAGCCCTTCCTTTTCTAGCTTCTCCACCATGTTCCCTATTGCCCGGTCAAGCGCCCAGGTCATTGCTGCAAGCTTCTGGCGCGGGTGATTCCCAAAAAGTGCCAGATCCTCTGGCCTGGCCTCCATTGGAGTATGTACTGCATTTGGGGACCAATACATAAAGAAAGGATGATGCTTGTTCCTGCCAATAAAATCAACCGCCTTGTCGCCAAGACGATCGGTCAGGTAACCGTCAAAAGTTACCTGTTCAAAGTTTTCAGTTATCGCCTGCGGATTTCCGGCCCGATCGTTGTTTGGATTTGAAAAGTAACCCCTGCTTCCGGCCAAAAATCCCCAGTAATAATCGAAACCCCTTTCATTCGGTCGGTAACCTGGTTTGTCGCCCAAGTGCCATTTGCCAAAAGCTGCGGTAGAGTAGCCCGCCTTTTTCAAACTGTTGGCAATGGTAACTTCCTTCAAATCGACATCACAGGAGTCGCCGGTAGGGTTGCATTCAAAACCAAAACGCTGCTGGTATCTGCCGGTCATTATACCTGCCCGTGAAGGGCCGCAAACGGATGCCGAAACATGCGCATCGGTGAAGACAACGCCGCCGGCTGCAAGCTTATCGATATTCGGGGTCTTCAAATCCTTGCTCCCCATGAACCCAAAATCTGCATACCCGGCATCGTCAACCAATAAAACAATGATGTTTGGCTTCTTTGTTTCGATTTTTATCCCAGTACCAAACGAATATCCGGCAACCACTGACAGGGCCATTATTCCGCCTGCCAATTTTATTGGATGCTTGATTCTAAGTGATGGCAGCATATTATTTGGTTTGTTGCGTTGGTCTTTTAAATCTGTCGGGATGGATTTCATTGTATTCCTTGTCCTTTGTCAACCCCAAAAATCTTGGTTCCTGAAGTTCGGATTCCCATTTCCTGAGATTTTTGGTTAGTCGTTTGATATTTCCTTTTTTTTCGTTACTTAAATTCTTTTGTTCCGAAACATCCTGATGCAAATCAAATAGCATTGCCTCGCTGCCACTTTTCAATATCATTTTCTCATTGCCTTTCCTGATGGCATAATTTTTCGCATCGAATTTTCTCCAGTACAAGAAATCATGAGGAACTTTTGAGTTTTCTCCTGTTATAAAGGGGATCAGATTAATTCCATCAATTTTATTCTTAGTCTGTACCTGCACTTTGGTCTGGGCTACCATCGTGGCAAAAATATCGAGCGAGATGACCGGATAGTCGTATACCGTACCAGCCTTGATTTTTGCGGGCCACTGCATGGCAAACGGAACACGGATTCCACCTTCGAACAGATCGCTTTTTTGTCCGCGCAGGATGCCATTGTCTGACCCATTGTCGTTTTCAGGTCCACCATTGTCAGAAAGAAAGACGACCAGGGTGTTGTCCATTATATCCAGCTCCTTCAGTTTTGCCAGTACCAGTCCCACTCCATCATCCACCGCGCTAACCATGGCAGCATACGTTTTTCTTTTCCCCTCCTTCATCTGGCTAAAACGCTTCAGGTATTTTTCGGTAGCCTGCAAAGGGGTGTGAGGAGCATTGTATGCCAGGTAAATAAAGAATGGATGGTCCTTGTTCTTCTCTATGTACGAAACGGCTTCGCGGGAGAAGGCGTCGGTAAGATATTCTGTCTCATTCACCCGTTCTAAATTCCGGAGCAGTTTGATTCTGTAACTGTCGTTTTCGTTTTTCGCTTCATAGGGATCGTTCAGGGTAAAGTTCTCAGGAAAATATTGGTGACCTCCACCCAAAAAGCCAAAGAATTCGTCAAATCCCCTCTTCAGCGGATGCAACGATTCGTGAGCCCCTAAATGCCATTTGCCAATGGCCAGTGATTTGTAATTTGCCTTTTTCAGCACATCGGCCAAGGTCTCTTCGCTCAAGGGAAGACCCATATTCGGGTCATTGGGGGTATACAAGATGTTACGGCAATAGCCGAAACGATCCTGGTAACGGCTGGTTAACAAACCTGCCCGGCTGGGACTGCAAACACAATAGCTGACATATCCGCTGGTAAAACGCACGCCATTTTGCGCAATCCGGTTGATATTGGGAGTCGGGATCTCTTTGCTGCCATTGAAACCCACATCGGCATACCCCAAATCATCAGCCAAAATGATGATCAGGTTGGGGGATGTTCTTTTTTCCTGTGCCAGACCGCTTGAATAAAACAGGATGGGTGCAAGGGCCAGTGGAATGGTTGCTTTTAGGTTTATCATGGTTTATCTGCCAGGTTTCCTTGCTTCAGGTGTGAAAAAACTCAAATTCCATTCGTTTAACCAGTGAATCTCCATTTTCCCCTCTGCAGTGATGGTAATGGGCAGAAAAACGTATTGTGACTCGGGACGGCCGCCGCCATTCCACCGGTCTCCCATGTAGAGATAGGCATCCTTATAACCGGGAATTTTGAAAATGTAACATGGCTGGGAATTAAATGAGTTATTGCCCGCGTCGCCTACAAACGGACTTCCCTGTTTGGTGTAGGGTCCCATGATGGAAGAAGCGGTGTAATAAGTTCCGGGATTTGGGGTCCATCCCGAACATTGGCTGGTCAAAAGATAGAAGGTTCCGTTTTTCTTCAAAATACCAGGTCCTTCACAATGGGCTTCAATGTCCACGTCGTTGGTGGTGGTACTTAAATAATCGGCCGACAATTCCACCATCCGGATGGTTTGGTTCACATGATCGGCAGCATAGCCAATGTAGGCCTTTTTTGATCCGGGATCGATGTACATCCCAATGTCGCGCGATTCATGTCCGTTGGGCCGGTAATGGTTCTGAACCA
>CAZVTL010000280.1:0-4845 GCA_964630075.1 uncultured Tangfeifania sp. | reverse complement strand
TGTTGCTGGCAGCGATCATTCGGGTAAAGCCGGATACAGAGAATTTGGGATGGGTCCCTTTTCTGATCGGTCATCCATTCCGATTCTCCGACAATATCAACAGATTTCTGGTGATGTTGAACCTCCTGTTCCTGCCCGGCAAATTTATTTCGAAATCCATCGCAGCATTTTACCGGCATTGCAAAAAGTGATCATCTGAGCTTCTGCAACAATGCTGACTGATGGAATGTTTCACGCTTGTGCGCCCCATAACCAAAGAGCTGCCATCCGGCAAAAACGCATTTCATGCTCGTTTAACTAAAATGCCTCTGTTCTATCCTTTCTCCAGTTCCATACGCACCCTCGCCAGTTCACTTTTTGCCACGCTAAAAACCTGGCTTTTGGTAAGGTAGCACGCCTTGCTGACGGTAATCCGATAGCTCCCGGCCGGCAACGACTTCACCCCGAAACTTCCGCGTGCAGCGCTCTTTCGTGTAAGCAGCGGGGAGGTGTTCGTACCCATTTCGGAAAGGATCTTGCAGGTGGCCCCTGCGATCCCCGTGCCATTCTCCGCATCTGTGACGGTCACCTTGAGCTGCCAGCCCCGGCCGGCCCTGTCGACAAGGCTGCGAACGAACCTGTAGCCAATGTAAAAATCGGAGCAGCTAAATTTGACCACAGCCACCAGCAAATCTGATTTGGCCAGCAATCCATCGGCCTTGCCGAATAGCTCCACCAGGTTTTCCGTCGCTACCTTCTTCTTCAGTGTCGCAATACGGGGTAGCGACATCGCCCCGTCAAATGCCCTGGTGGCAGCTTCCAACTGCTCTAGTCCAGCCTGGTCAAGACCGAAGGCAGCAGCCGATGAAAGTTGTTGTATGCCCATATCCAGCATGTTCCTGCAGACTGTTACCAGCTGTTCGTCACTCATTTTCGACAGCTTGTAATCGCTCGTCAGGCAATTGGCCAGCACCACCTGGTCATTGTTGGTAACCGCACAGGCGGCCAATTTGCGGGCTGTATCGGCACAACTGGCCACGAGTAGGGCCTTGATTTGCCGCTTCCCATCTCCTACCCCCGTCCGGATCACCAATTGTTGCAACGATTCCCTTTCGATGGATTTGATCAGCGATTTGAGCTCCAAAACAACCATTGGAAGGCCAGGAATAGTATCCGCAATGGCCCTGCGCTCCTCAAGATAAGTCGTGAGCGCCATCAGCATCGATAACTTGTTCAATTGGCGGTGTGTCATGGTATTTGATTGAAGGATTATAACGCTAGTTGAAATATTTACTATTTATCCTAAAGATACAGACTTTTATTTATAAGAAGGAATTGTGTATTTTTTATGTAATTATTCATTCTTGGAATGTAAATTAGATTTCTCTCTTTGTCATCTTAAATAATCTATTTGTAATTATAATATCTGTCCTTTCATTTCTTATTTCTGTTAATCTATTTATTAATTCTGTTAATGTAAATATTGATTCTGTTAATTTATTTATTTGTTCCTTCTATGTAATTATTGATTCTGTACATGTAAATATTTATTCTGTAGTGGTATTGCCGAATTTCAATTGTCAATATATGCTTCCCAGCGTAATTCACTTCCTCCGTCCGATCCCAATCCCTTCTCTACCGGCAATATTTGCACGCGGATGGTTGTTAATTCACATCCGCATACCCGGGGCTATGCCCCGGGCTACCAACATTTTGCCACTTCGTGGCAAAATCCCCGCCACCCGCAACATCTTCCCACATCCCGACCCTCCGTCCCTAAGTCTATTATTCCCAACGTCTCCAGGTCTTTTGGTCCCCAAGTCATCTCCGTCATTATAGTCCCTCCGTCATTTTTCCGTCCTCCTCTCGTCTCCTCGACCTTTCATCACTTTGTCTCCCCACGATCCGTTCCCCCGTCCGGATCCCAAAACCTCCGTCCCCGGTAACATTTGCACACGGACGGTTGTTAATTCACATCTGCATACCCGGGGCGTTGCCCCGCGCTATCAACATTTTGCCACTTTGTGGCAAAACCCCCGCCACCCGCAACAGCTTCTAACATCCCGGCCCTCCGTCCCTAAGTCTATTAGTCCCAACGTCTCCAGGTCTCTTGGTCCCCAAGTCTATAGGTCCCCAAGTCATTTCCGTCATTCCAGTCACCCAATATCCGCCTTAGATCGTATCTTTGTCCCCGCAAAGCAATATTTATGATCCCATACCTGCAACTCGACAGCCTCTCGAAGAGCTGGGGCGACCTGCCCCTCTTCAAAAACATCTCCTTCACCATCAACCAGGGTGATAAAGTGGCGTTGATAGCCAAGAATGGCGCCGGCAAAACCACCCTGATGAACATCCTCTTTGGGGGGGACATTGCCGACAGCGGCAGGGTCATCTTCAACAACGACATCCGGATTGGTTACCTGCGCCAGCTGCCCGAATTGAATCCCGACGAGACCATCCTGGAGGCCGCCTTCAGCTCAGCCGGTGAGACCATCACCGCCGTCCGCGAATACGAGAGTGCCCTGGAGCGGCACGATGCCAGGGCCATCGAACGGACCATGGAGAAGATCAACCAGCTGAATTGCTGGGACTTTGAACTCAAGATCAAACAGATCCTCACAGAACTCAACATCCACGACCTGCAGCAACCGATCCGGGAGCTCTCCGGCGGACAGAAGAAAAGGGTGGCCCTTGCCCATGTGCTGATCGATGAACCGGAGTTCCTGATCCTGGATGAGCCCACCAACCACCTCGACCTCGAGATGATCGAATGGTTGGAACGTACGCTCGAAAAGGCCAAATGTACGCTGCTGATGGTTACCCACGACCGGTACTTCCTCGACAGGGTCTGCAACGAGATCATTGAACTAGACGACCAATCCCTCTTCCGCTACAAGGGAAACTACTCTTTCTACGTGGAGAAGCGGAACGAACGGATCCAAAACCTCACGACAGAGATAGAACGAGCTAAAAACCTTTTCCGGACTGAACTCGACTGGCTTCGCAGAATGCCCAAGGCCCGGACGCACAAATCAAAATACCGGACCGAAAATGCCCATGTATTGAAGGAGAAGGCCTCAAAGCGGATCGACGACACCAAACTCGAACTGGCCATCAACTCCCAGCGGCTGGGCGGCAAGATCATCAACCTCGACCATCTCTCCAAAGCTTTCGGGGATACGGTGATCCTGAAGAATTTTAGCTACAAGTTCGCCCGGTACGAAAAGATCGGCATCGTCGGGAAAAATGGTTCGGGAAAGAGTACCTTCCTCAACCTGCTAACCGGCGCCATTGCTGCCGACAGCGGAAAAATGGAGGTGGGAGATACCGTCAGTTTCGGTTACTTCCGGCAGGATGGCATCCAATTTTCACCAGAGAGCAGGGTGATCGATATTATCAAGGAGATTGCCGAGGTGGTGGAGATGGGAGATGGTTCCAAACTGAGTGCCTCACAGTTCCTCACCTACTTCCTCTTCCCTCCAGAGACCCAATATTCGCTGGTGGCCAAGTTGAGCGGAGGAGAGAAACGGCGGCTCTACCTCTGCACCATCCTGATGCGCAACCCCAACTTCCTGATCCTTGACGAGCCCACCAACGACCTGGACATCATGACCCTCAATGTACTGGAGGACTACCTGAAATCCTTCACCGGCTGCACCATTGTGGTCTCGCACGACCGCTTCTTCATGGACAAAATCGTGGACCACCTCTTTGTATTCGAAGGAGATGGCCTTATCAAGGATTTCCCCGGCAACTACTCCGACTACCGTGATTGGGCCGAGGAGCAGGTCAAGGCTGCGCAAAGCGTCACAAAAACAGAAAAAGTGGTACGGGAAAAACCTGTCGATGACAAAAAGAAACTAACCTTCAAGGAGAAAAAGGAGCTGGAAGATTTGGAAAAAGAGATTGAACAACTCGAAAAAGAGAAGAAAATTGTTGAGGAAGAACTCAACTCAGGAATGCTAACCTCTGCCGAACTGGTCAAAAAATCGAGCCGTCATGGTGAAATTTCCACACTCCTGGAAGAGAAGGAGTTCAGATGGCTGGAACTCTCTGAATAGGTTTTCTGAACAAAATTTGACTATTTGCCTGATAAATATTATTTTACGAATCAAGAAAAATGAGTACCCGACTTTTTTTTCTTGATTATTTATTTTAATTCTATATTATTATTCTTAGTTTTGAGGTAGAATTTAACTAAATCTATCCCTATGAAGAAACTATTTTGGATCTGGGTGTTGGTTTTCAATGCTTCAATCCTGCTGTGAAACTGAAAGTGAAACCGATGATGTTGTAGTGTCAAAAAGCTACTGGAAATTAAAATCCACTGAATTTTGGGGGATCAAACCAATCAGTGGTTCCAAGCTGGAACAATTCGGCACCTTCCCGTTTAACCAGACCTACAGTTTAAGCAATCACGCCAATGTCACCTATTCCGGTCAGGAAGGAAATATCACCCGGACTGAGGTAGATCCACTTTCGAGTGTTACCATTACCCTGACCAACACCTGGTCCTCACTTCCTGATAAGATCTTTCCGGATACAGTTTATAAAATTACCTATGAATCGAAAGGGAATGCGAACAATGGAATTGGAGTCTCCATTCCGGTCTATTACAATGCCGGTTACCAATGGCATCCACTCAGTTACAGAAATGGTCCGGTTACAGCCAACCTGCTCATGACCAGAGCAGACACTGATCCCAGCCACCAGAAGATGAAAATTGGGGTGAATATGTCGAGCGGAAGCTTCTATTACATGGAATGGACCTACATCTACGAATGGATTCCCTGACATCACACCGCCAACTTCACTCACTCAACTTAACTTTAGTCACTTTAGTTCACTCTAGTTCACTTTAGGCAC
>CAZVTL010000279.1:0-4846 GCA_964630075.1 uncultured Tangfeifania sp. | reverse complement strand
GAATAGAACTGCCATTTGTTGTTGAGCAGCCTGTACTGCACGGCATAGTCCACATTCTCCGGCCGGGTATCAAATCCGATGGGTTCCTTCTGAATAAAGGTTTCTCCGTTGATTTTCAAGCTTTTCTTGTCGTAGGAGAATTCAGCTGCCACCAGGGCATAGCTGTCAGAATCGATCCAGACCCGCCCGTTGAAGCAGGGAAAATCGGTCTCAGCCACCCGGTTGAAACGGATGATCCAGGTAATTCTTCCATTGATGATTTCAGGCTGTTCGAACCGGTATTGGTAGAGTGGTTCATATTCAGGATCCAGAAAGGTTTCCAGGTTTTTGACCACATCCAGCGAGTTGATACTCAAAGGTCCTCCCTGAACCTTTAAATATACCTCTTTGGGTTTTCTGTTCAGATCTGCCTTCCTGCCTTTTAGAAAACGCACACGATCGGGAACATCCTCCTGGTAAGGGGCCTTTAAGATCTCCATGGCAGCCTCCCAGATTCCGACATAGTCGTTGTCCTGACGAGCGGTTTCACGGTAGAAGGTAACCATGACCTGTGGTTCATCCGAATAATTTTTGCGGATGTTGTCTCTGAATTGCTTCAATATGTATTTGGGGTCCGTAGGCTTGACCAATATTTCGCGCAATTTGATCGATTCGTCCTGCAGCTGGACGGTAAATTCCCGCTGGAGTTCCTGTAGCGAAAGGATCCGTTGTTTGTATCCCAGTGAGCTCACCACAACATTGTGGTCCCGCATCGGGTAGGGTATGGTAAGGTCAAAATTGCCTTCCCTGTTGGTCATGGTTCCAAGGTAGCTCCCCTCCATAGCAACCGCAGCAAAAGGGATGGGACTCTTGCCATCCGTTTCGGTGACCCGGCCGGACACCCTCAATGGTTTTGGTTCAATTTTGGTAATGATCAGCTGTCGGTCAACGACACCCACCTCAAAAAGTGAGTCGGGAAGCAGCTCCCGGAGTATTTCTCCCAAAGGAAGATTGAAGTAGGAAAAATTCTGTTTCCCGGCAGGAAGGAGATCCGGATTGTAGGAAAAGTAGAGCTCATTTTCGGCCACCAATTTCTCTAGGAATGATTCAACAGTGGTCGAATCCATTTGTAGGGTGATGGCCCTTTGCAACGGATGCAGCTTCTCCTGTGCAGACAAATGCACAAGAGGGGTAAACAGCAGGATCAAAAACAGAAGCTTTGATCTTCGTGGCATGGTCATCTCTTTTTGAGACAGGATGTCGGTTTGAACCCTTTATTTGGAGGCTAAAATATACCCCTCCACCTCTTTGGTGACAGAAAGATGGTTTGTTTTGGCGATAATATGGAGAATCTCTTCCAGTTCAAATTTAGCAAAATTGGCGGTATAGGGGATGTCAGCAATCCGGTGATCCGAATAGTCGATCTTTACGTGGTAGATGTTTTCCAGTTCCTCAAAAACGGCCGAGAGGGGAGTATGACGAAAAGAGACCTCTTTGGTGATCCACGAAAGGTAATTGGGCGCAAGCTTGTTGGAAGTCTCCATTTTCCCGTTTTCGGTGGTGTACCTGCCATTCCAGCCCGCCGAAAGTACGGCCTCCTGATTCGCCTGGAGGTTCCGTAGCCGGACGCTCCCACTGGAAACATTCACCTCCACCTGCTTCTTGTCAGGATAGGCAGATATATTGAAGGAGGTACCCAGATCCTCCACGACCATGTCGTTAAGCTCGACTACAAATGGATTGGCAGCATCGTGGATGACTTCGAAATAGGCCTCTCCGGTCAGTTTGACCTTCCTGACACCGGCGGCAAATTGGGCAGGATATTCAAGGGTGGAGTTGGCATTCACCTTGACGACTGAACCATCCGGTAACTGGATGGTAGTCACTTCTGCCGGATTTGGCAGGGTAATTACTCTTTTAATTTCAATGGCAGCGGCACTCATTTGACCAGGCACCATGGCTGAATCCCTGGTGACAAGGTAGGCAATGGAACCCAAGGCAACAAGAGCCGTGAAAACCGCGGCCACCCGGAGATAACCCAACCTTCTGAGGATGGTGGTGGCAGGTTTGGGTTCCATCTTTTCACGCATTTTCGCCCAGGCCTGGTCTGGATCACTCTTACGGTAACTGTAAACCGTTCCCGCAAGCTCCCAGGTTTTTTCCAGCTCCGCAACTGAAGCCTCCTCCTGCTTCGTTGACCCGGGAACCATTTCAGATTCTCCGGTCATCCAGGAGACCCATTGCTCTTCCGATTTTCTGTTCTCTTCCATTCAATATGATGCTATATCCCTCACAATGTGACTGATAAAAATTACATTCTCAATTCCGGGATCCGGCGCAACCGCGTAAATTCCCCCGCTGCTCCTCTTTTTGCTGATCCCTGTTCACTACTTCCCTACCACAATGACAAGTTCCGCTGGAAATACCCTTACCCGGGATCAGTAAAAAAAGCACCAGGTGGTGGTATTCTTTCAAGGCATCCCGAAGTTGTTTCAGGGCCAGGGTCATTTGGGCCTCTACTGTTTTAACCGAAAGGTTCAGCTGATCGGCAATTTCACGGTATTTCAACCCCTCTTCACGGGCAAGCCGGAAGATCTCCTGTCTTTTTTCGGGGAGTGCCCGGATGGCTGTTTCGATTTTTTCAAGCAATCCGATCTCCGGATAAAAAGCGGTGAAATCCTCTTCGTCTTCCGTCCTGGCCATTTGTATCCGAAGATACTCGGTGCGTACCTTGATCTTGTCAAGATGGTTGAGACAGTGGTTTCTCACAGACCTGAAGAGATAATGGACGAGGGAGGTTGTAATGACAAGTTCGTGACGGGATTGCCACAGCTTGAGAAATACATCCTGGACAATGTTCTCCGCGGTGGGCAACTCCCGAACAAATCGAAAGGCATAGGCTGTGAGTGGCCGGTAGTTTTCCCTGAACAGCTGCTCGAAAGCCTCCCTGTCGTCCTTGCGGATGGCATTAAAAAATTTTAGCTCTTCAGCAGGATTCATAAAATACCTCTTAAGGTCACTGTCCAAAACTTTCTCATCTCAACACCCAATATTTCTATCTGTTTCTACAAATTTCAGTTTACTGCCCCAATTTCTAAGGAAAACACCCCTTCAAACACCACCGATCCTGCTCCAAATAATTCTCTGAAATTACGACAAACAATTTATTTGGGGAGTTGTTTTTTGAAAAAATATTTTTGGGTTAGGATTTTTGGTTTATCTTTGCACCGCATTGGGAAAAGCATACCAACGCCCGGGTGGCGGAATTGGTAGACGCGCTGGACTCAAAATCCAGTGATGGCAACATCGTGCGGGTTCGATTCCCGCCCCGGGTACAAGTTGCAGACTTTAAGATCCCCTTCGGTCGAATGATCGGAGGGGATTTTTTATGGCATAAGAATTTATCATTTACACAGTTTTTTGAACACTCTCCGAGCTATTTTAGGGAAGGTTAGTTTACACCCGTACCACGGCTATTCTACCACCATACCACGTTGTTCTGCAACCGCACCAACCTATTCTGTCGCCATACCACGCTACTCTGCAACCGCACCAACCTATTCTACCGCCATACCACGCTATTCTGCAACTGTATCAACCTATTCTACCACCGTACCAAGTTATTCTACAACCCTATCTCCCCATTCCAAAACCATACCACGCTATTCTTCAACCGCTCCAGGTTATTCTACATTTGCACCACTTCCTATTGTAACCACATGTTCGTATTCATTGCACTTTGTCAACTTTTGTATTTATGCGGGGTGAATTACCGTAAGATGGTCCATTGACAGGTTGCGTAATTCATGGCGCAGAGGATGAAATGGCATTCCATCCAAAATAAACCGGTGCGTTTTTTACCCCGCACCGGTTGCTGTTGAAATTTACCTTCCACTGTTATTGGAAGCCTGCGGAGATTTCGATTTTCGTCAATGCCTGATACGGGTAAAAATCAATCCGCTCACCTGTTCGAATTGGGGTGCATTGCCGCCGTAAACCGATTTCACATACCGCTTGACATCTGCAGCAATTTTGACGAGGCCATTTTCGGTGTTGTAGAAGGTCTTGTTGCGGCTGATGCGGGCATTGCTGAGCGTCATCCAGCAGTTTTTGACCGCCTCATTTTTGACTTTGAAATCAGCCAGGAGTTTTTGCAGGAAGGTTACCTGAAGGTCCGGTTCATTGGGGGCATACCCCAGTTGTTCGGTGAGCAGCTGCACCAGTTTCTCCAGGTTCTCGATGCGGCTGTCCTGGCTCAGGCGGGAGGCGGAGTAGCTCTTCTGCGGAGTCTCCGGAGCAGCTTCCCCTGCCACAATGGCCGCAGCTTTGGGTTTGCGCGTGGTGGTTCCCCGTAGCTTTTTGTTGAGGGCCTTTGCCGTGGTGATGACTGCCGGCGGAACTTCACTGTTTTCGACCGCACTGACGATACGAGTCAGGTGGTTGTTCAGCCGGTTAAATAGGGCTTGTTGTGCCTCCACAGCTACGCTCCAGTTGGCGTAGTGGGTATTGACCTGTACCAGGTTTTTCCCCGCTTCCTCTCTAATACTATTGAGCGCGGCCAGGGAGATGGATTTTTTGGAGGGATTGTAATCGGCTCCAAATCCGGTAGCGAACGATATCATGGTACCAAGGTTTGCTACATTCTTGGCATGACCTTTTTCTGAAAAAATAGTCATTTCAAAAAAATTTAGATGGTTTGAATAGTAAGTCCCCGTGTTAAAATAAATTACACAGAGAATAAATGTCGACCAATCAAGAATTGAAAGGTTATGGGAGTTTGTGCTTTTGGATAAATTGAAAAGAGAAACACCGGAGGACACAGAGGGAGAAAATCGCAAGCGATTTTCCAACGCACGATTCGGTGTGA
>CAZVTL010000278.1:0-4855 GCA_964630075.1 uncultured Tangfeifania sp. | reverse complement strand
GCCCGACATCTTTGTGCCAGCCGATACCATCGGAAACTCCACCTATCTTTTCAAGTTGATGCAGAAGGGGCTCGTCTACCAATATGCCTTTGACTATGCAGACAAGCACCGGTCAGAGCTGTCGAATCTTAAGAGTGGAGCCGAGTTCATGAAGTTGCTGCGCAGCAGATCCATATTCAATGATTTCCTTCAGTATGCCGTCAAGAACGGGGTGGCCTCCAATGAGGAAGGAATCAGGATTTCCGGTAATATCATAGAGACCCAGTTAATGGCCTACATCGCCCGTAACATCATTGGGGAAGAGGGTTTCTATGCGGTTATCAGTACCATAGACAATACCCTGATCGAGGCAGTGAAGACAATCCACAACGAGGAGAAGTTGGTGAGTGTAGACTGAAAGCAAGAAAAAGGATGAGCTTGACTCATCCTTTTTCTTACTTTACCAAATTTTCCAGCTTTTGATAGGCCTCATTGATTCCTGCCACATAATCTTTCTTACACCGCTCGTAATATCCTTTTACCAGTTTGGGATTGTCCTTCCCATCCGGATTGTTGATTTTATCAATGGTACTGTTGTGGAGCAAAACGACTTCATCTATAACGGCCATCGCCTCCAGCTCCTTGCCATTGAAGGTCTGTACGAAATCGATGCAATCACCGATCATCTGTGAAGATAAAAATGCTACCTCCTTCTTTAATTGCTTAATACTTGCCATAGTGTAAGATTTGTATTGGTTAAAAAAGTGATGATTTTTTGGGTGGGCCCTTCTTCTTTTTGACCAGCTTTTCAGCTTCCACCTCTGCATCTACAATGATTTTCCTGAAAGTGAGCGGATCGGGCAGCGCCCAGGTATCCTGATTGTCCCAATTGGAACGAACTTTGATTACACCCAGGTAATAGCAAACCTCTTCAGGTTCTATTTGCTCCTCAAGGTTCCCGGAATCCCACTTCCCATTGTTGTTGCGATCGAATACGGCTTTCATCAGGTACTTTTTCGGGTCCATAAAGGGGATGGTAATCACCTGATCCTTGTCGATCCGGAGCTCCTTTACCAGCTTCTCCTCCTTTCCATTGTCCAGAATCTGAATCAGCGTAGGCCCCTTCACATTGCTGACAGTGAAAACAATTTTTCCGTAATGTTCCTCTTCCTGTGTCTTGAAATCAGTCTTGAAAGTTTTTGCGTAGAGTCCATAGATGGTCACCAGGGCCGTAGAATCTATCTGCAGCCTGTAGTTGGAATCAAATGCCCAGGGATAAGAGACCCTGAACCTTCGTCCGTTGGTCGAATCAGGCCTGATTTTTGGCTCAATTTCAACATAGGTGGTATCCTCCCTCACAAACAGTTTAACCTTTGAACTGTCGAAGGTGGCAATGGGCTCGGGGGATTCGACTGCAATATCCCGGTAGGGATCGAGGATGCTTCCCAGGTTGGAGGTAAGTTCCACGTTTTTGGGCTCAACCACAATTTTTTTGCGCTCCTTGTGCTTGTTTTTTTCAGATTTGTTGGCCAGGTCTTCGGGAAGATACAGCTTTACAGTATCTTTTGTAGTATAAAATACTCCCAGTGAATCTTGCTGAAGATAGGAGAGCTTCAGTGCCAGTGTGTCCCGCTTGTAAACAAGGGAATCTGTGATCCAAATCTTCAGGGTATCCGAATTCCTTGACTTCTCGATCAGGTTCCAGTTACCCTTTGGCTGAAAATTGACCAACTCAACATTGAAGGTGTCGGCTGTTGAGCCTGTAAATGTCAAATTAATTGATTTTCGGGTGTTGCGTTCGTATTTGTCGAGGCTCAGGTCAAAACCCTTCTCAAAGAAAAGGGAGAAGTTGACCGGATCGGGGTAAAACCGGGTTTTCCCCAATACGACAAGTGTATCTGCCCCAGTGACCACCGTATCCCGCTGGGGTTGAAATTCAGCGGAGGGTTTGATCCTTTTACCCATGAATGCAATGGAATCGACTCCGGCAGTGTATTTCAGGTTGTTGTCGATGTCGCTCATGGCATACAACCTGAAACTGTCCGCAGGCAAGTTGGAGATGGCAAAGAAGCCCAATGTATTGGTTTTCCCGACAAAATCAGGCCGGGTTTTGTAGATCAGCGTATCTGAAGTCCCCCTGTAAAGCAGTACATAGCAGCCCTTCATGGGTTCCAGTGTAAAGGCATCCCTTACAAATCCGACAATCCTCAGGCTATCCAGTGTCGGCCCTGTAGAGAAGGCCAACCGCAGATCCTTGTATTTGTTTTTTTCGTTGTTGTCGACGATACCATCCTTAAAATCCAGGGAGTAGGTGGTATTGGGAAGTAACTTTTCATTGAGGTCGACGATAAAGGTCTTGCCCTTTGTTTTGAACAACGGCTTTTTTGTAGTGGGTGGGGAGACAATGAATTTATCTCTCAGTTCATCTTCTACAATAAATTCATTGAAGGTAATTCTGATCTTGCTATCCTCGTAGTTCAACTGGTTTGGTTCAGGATCGCTCTTTACGATTTCAGGAGCAGATTTGTCCTTGGGTCCACCTTTGGGCATTCCCATGTTGGCACAGGAATAGACCAGCATCAAAGGTATCAATACCGAAAAAACACTATGCCAAACCCTCTTTACCACGCTTCTTTTTTATTTAGTTGATACAGGTTACTGACCTTTCGGATGCTGGGAACCAGATGATACCAAAAACAGACAGGGCCAGGGTAACTTATTGATACCTGGAGTATTTTATAACCAACCTCATAGGCTTCGAACTCTTCGCCCCTTTCAGCACAACCCGGTAAGGAGAACCCTGTCGGTCGGAAGGAACCAGGAAGAAACTGGTACTCTCAACCTCCCTCCTGATGATCTGTTCAAGGTGGCGTGTGATGTTAAAAGAATAACTGGCAGAGGTGGCATCATAGTATCCGCCATAGTAGGAGGAGGATAGATTGCTGTCTTTGGGAAAAACCTCCGTTCCGGTGCTGTCCATATATTTCAGATACAAGTTGTAGGGTATCTGGTAACGCCGGAAGTCAGTCACCAGCGTGTCGACAAAGAAGACCAGGGAGGCTTTGCTGATGACATACTGGGTCGAATCCTTCCATTTGTTCAGGGAGGGAATATTGATTTTAACCTTGGTTCCGCCGGTAGGTTGTACAAATACCAGGGTATCCTCTACCAACTCCTGGTTGAGATGCGGCTGGAAGATACTTTTGCTGTAATCGTGCGAAAAAGCGGCTACATTGGCAGAATTGGAAGAGACATTGTAGGAGAAGAAGAGTGAATCCTTCGTGGCCGTATGGTAATACAAACCGATGCCGGAACCTGCTGCGCTCAGTCCAACCAGTGTTCCTTTGCGCCCAGACGGGGCGGCTTCCACATAAAGTCCCTTGAAATATTTCAGAAATTCTTCGTTGGAAATCATTTTCAGCGAATCCAGCTTTAACAAACGATTGCCAAGTGCCGGATCCAGTTTAAAACGGATGTACTGGATGGTTGTATCAGTCTGCGCCGAATCGGTCCTGAATTTTGGAATAAAACTTGCGGAACCGATCGCGGAGGGAGCGGCAAGAGATTTCAACTGAAAGGAGGACATATACTTGGCCTCATAATCCATATCACCTGCCAGTTCATACACTTTCAGGGTCTGCACAGTTGCCGTATCGCCATAGATCCTTTTGTAGGAGAGCCGCAGTACCAGTGAGTCAAGTTTGGAGGTAGGATCATAATCCGGATTCGATGCCAGACGGAACTGGGCGGCAAAACTGCCATCTGTCCTGCCAAACAGCGGATCATTAAAACTACCCACGTAGTTGTAGGCGGGATGATCCACCCGGATCTTCTCGTCTGTAAAGGTAAATGACTGAATGGAAACAGAATCTGTATGGTTGCGCGAGTAAACGGAGTAACTTCCAGGGATCAGATTTTTTCCCAAACTTTCATCCCCATAGTCGCAACCTGTGAACAGAAAAGAGCTTATCATGAAGACCCATACAAGGGTTGGAGCGGCAATATATCGATTTTTCAATGGAATCAACTTTTAGTAAAAACGGCGCAAATTAAAAAATTTTATTGTAAAAATCGAAATAAGAATCGATGTAACCCTCTTTCGGCTGATAGTCGAGGTATTGCATTCCCGATGCCTTAATGTGCTGCTCTATATTGGCATTTATCACTTCACTTCCCTTGATAACTGCATCAGAATTGGCGAGGGCCAGCTTGGTGTAATTTTCGAAAGTTGGGTCATTGATGATTGCAATATCCTCCAGATTGATTCCATCTTCTGCTATCTTTCTGGCCATCTCGTTGTTTAGCGGAGTCTCAAACTGATCATTGTAAACAGAATATACGATCCTGGTATTGGCAAACAGTGGATTGTCCTTGTAGGTTTTCTTGACAAACAGGGGGACCATCCCGGTAAACCAGCCATGGCAATGGATGATATCTGGCGACCAACGGAGCTTGATCACCGTTTCAAGTACACCTCGGGCAAAGAATATGGCACGTTCGTCATTGTCATCAAACTCCACATTGTTTTCATCCCGAAGCGAATATTTCCTTTGAAAGTAATCCTCGTTGTCAATAAAATAGACTTGCATCCTGGCAGCCTGAATGGAGGCGACCTTAATGATCAGTGGGTGATCGTTGTCGTTGATGATCAGATTCATACCTGACAATCGAATTACCTCATGGAGCTGGTTTCTTCTTTCATTTACATTTCCGAAACGTGGCATGAAGGTACGGATCTCTTTCCCCCGTTCCTGTATCCCCTGCGGCAGATATCTTCCAATCTCAGCAATCTCTGATTCAGGCAGATAAGGTGTGATTTCCTGTGAGATAAATAGAACCTTCTTCTTTTCCATTTCTGTAACTTAAAATGTTTTGC
>CAZVTL010000277.1:0-4927 GCA_964630075.1 uncultured Tangfeifania sp. | reverse complement strand
GATGACCCCCTCCCAATGGATGTCACCGATAAATATTTTGCTATTTTTCTGGTCATTTGTATAGATGGATTTCTTCGACAACAAGATAACCCAAAAATTGCTAAATATGTTCAATCTTTGGGAGTAAAAAAAAGCTGAGACTAAGCGACCAGGGGAGTTGGAATCCACAGATCACAACCTGATCTATCTCACAGTCACCCGGTCACTGTGACAACGCACAAAAAAAAGCAGATCATGCAAAAGATAACCATTTCGGAAGAGTTGGCGGTCCGGGTGCCCGGACTGCAGTTGTCGTGCATCAGTTGCGAGGTAGTATATGAAGATTTAAACACGCAATTGTGGACCGAAATCGAAAATCAGATCGACAAAATAGCAGCTTCGGTAACTATTGAGCAAATCAGCAGGATGCCTGCCATAGCCGCTTCAAGGGTGGCCTACAAAGCCTGTGGAAAGGACCCGGCTCGTTACCGGCTGTCGGCAGAGGCTTTGCTGCGCCGTGTAGTGAATCGACACGAGTTGTACCAACTCTGCAATGTGGTGGATTCCCTCAACCTCGTCTCCATTTCTACAGGATTTTCGATTGGCGGGTACGACAGCGAAAAAATTGAGGGGGAGATGGTTTTTGGGATTGGTTGTTCCGGCGAACCCTACACCGGCATTGGTCGCGGCGAATTAAACATCGAAGGAATGCCCGTTTTTCGCGATTCAAAGGGTGCTTTTGGCACACCGACCAGCGACTCCGAGCGCACCGCTGTATCTCCTGCCACCCGCAATTTTTTAATGGTCATCATCGATTTTGAAGGAAGCACCCAGCTCGGTGAGGCCACCACATTGGCTTGTTCGCTGCTGGAAAAATACGCCCGGGCCAATCGGTTTGAGCTTGCAAGAATTGGGCGCCACAGAAGTACGCTATAGTAGTTGTCTGACTATAGGAATTTGTATCAATGAGTTACTGACAAACACCTACTATTTATTTGTGCATATCCCCCCTGGAGAAGGAGAAGTAGACACCTGTGAGCGACAGCAGTGCGAAGATGATGTAGAGGATCTGACTGGTTCCCACGAACAGTTCATTGGTTACTGCCGCTATTTGCACCCCATGGAACCGGGTGGAGAAGAGGAGCATGACCAAGGTCATGCTAACCATCTGGCCCACGATCCGCATGGTGGAGGCGGTTCCGGATGCTGTGCCCAGCTGCCTTTTTTCGACGGAACTCATGATGGTATTCATGTTGGGGGAGGAGAAGAGGGCAAAACCCAGTCCCATGAAGAGGAGGATCATGACGATGATATATTGTGGGGTATCCTGGTTCACAAAGACCAGGAAGAGCAGTCCCACCGCATTGAGGAACATTCCGGTGGAAGCGAGGATCCTGGGCTCTATCCTGTCGGAAAGCTTGCCGGCATAGGGGGATAGCATGGCCATTACCAGGGGCTGTGCCACCAGGATGGCTCCTGCCGACTGTGGGGTAAGTCCCTTTACCTTTTGAAGGAAAAGACTCATCAGGAAGATAATCGAAGCGGTGGTCGAGTAGTTGATCAGCGCGGCAAGATTGGAATAGGCAAACAGCTTGTTTTTGGTAAAGAGTGCGGTATCGAACAGGGGATGATCTGATCTTCCGCACAGGAACAGGAAAAGAATCAGCAGCAGGATCCCAATTCCCAGCATGGCAAATCCACCGGCAGTATTGAGCCGCGACGAGTTGTAAACGATCAGGACAAGGGAAGAGCCATACAGCAGAGCTCCCAGGTAATCGAATTTTCCACCTGCCTTGGGTCGCTGGATGTTCTTCAGTTTAAGAAAAGTGAGCAAGATGCCGAAGATACCCAGGAAGGCTGAGAAGAAGAAAATCGAGCGCCATCCCCAGTACTGGGTAAAAATACCCCCTACGAATGGGCCCATGGCCAATCCCAAATAGACTGCAGCTACATTGAACCCCAGCATTTTCCCCCGTTCTGAGGGCGGAAATGCAGAAATCAGCAGCGGAGCGTTGGTGGTCATGGTCATGGCTGCTCCCAAACCCTGGAAGAGACGCATGATGATGAGCCAGATGCCGCCTGGAGAGACGGCACACAGGAATGTGGCAAGGGTAAAGATGACCATCCCCGATTTGAAGAGCTTTACCTCCCCCACCAGGTCGGCCAACCGGCCAACTGGCAACAGAAAAATGGCGGAAGAGAGGAGGTAGGAGGTCACAATCCAACTCAGTGCCACTGCATCCAATCCAAATTCATGCTCAATGGAAGGAAGGGCAATGTTGATGGAGGATATGAGGAAAGGCCCTAGAAATGAAGATAGTATGGCAACTGTCAGTATGGATTTCTGGGTGTTTGTATGTTCAATAGAGGGCATAATACGGCAATGTAATGGAGTCACAAATGTGGGAATTTAACATTAAAATGATGCAATTATTCGGGTTATTTATTTTGAAAAAATTACCTTTGCACATTGATTTTTGTAAATAGTTATAGTGCTATGAATGAGAAAGATATAAAGTTACTCTCCGAGTTTCCTTCGGTTACCACCGCAACCTGGGAGGAGCAAATCAACATCGATCTGAAAGGAAAGGATTATGAAAAGAGCCTGATCTGGAAGACCAATGAAGGGATTAATGTGAAACCCTATTACCGTGCTGAAAACATTGAAGGGCTTGATTTCCCGGAGAGTAGGCCGGGTGAGTTCCCCTTTGTTCGCGGAAAGAGCGAGCGGGGCAACGAATGGCTGGTAAGGCAGGATCTTGTTGTGGAGACTGCTGAAGAGGCCAACCTCAAGGCTTTGGATGTATTGAACAAGGGAGTCAATTCCCTTGGATTTGTTTTCAAGGGATGTCACCAGGTTTCCGTTGAAGAGTTAAAAACATTGCTGAAGGGGATTGATCTCGAAGCGGTAGAGCTAAATTTTAGACTCTCATGCAAGAGCAAGGAGTTTTTTGAGATTCTTTTGGCCTATTTTATTGAGAAGAAGGTCAATCCGGCCGACCTCCGTGTCTCGGTCAACCACGATCCCATCGGAAGGTTTACCCTGCGCGGCAAATTTTGTCACAGCGAGCCGGAGGTTTTTGCCAAACTGAAGACCATGGTAGAGTGGGGCGAGAAATTCCCAAATCTGCACCTGGTGGCTGTCAATGGAATACATTTCAACAATGCCGGAGCCTCCATTGTTCAGGAGCTGGCATTTTCGCTGGCAATGGGAAGTGAATACCTGACCAGGCTCACAGATCTTGGTGTGGATGCTGCCCAGGCCGCAAAAAAGATTCGTTTCAACTTCGGTATTGGCGGCAACTACTTCATGGAGCTGGCCAAGCTACGGGCAGCCAGAATGCTTTGGTCAAATATTGTTAAGGCTTACCATCCGGTATGTGAATGTGAGGAGTCAACCACCAGGGGTGGTTTTTGTCCATGTGCGGCAAAGATGTATGCCCATTGTGAAACTTCCTCCTGGAACAAGACCATTTACGATCCCTATGTCAACCTGCTCCGGACACAAACAGAGGCGATGTCGGCCATATTGGGAGGGGCAGATTCTGTTGCGGTTCTCCCATTTGACATGGTATACGAACAACCCACTGCCTTTGCTGAGCGTATTGCCCGGAACCAGCAGGCCTTGCTGAAGGAGGAGGTACATCTGGATAAAATTGCCGATCCTGCTGCAGGATCCTACTATATTGAAACACTGACAGCCTCCATTGCTGAGCAGGCATGGAAACTCTTCCTGGAAGTTCAGGAAATAGGGGGTTTCATCGCCGCTTTCAGGTTGGGATTTGTACAGGCACTGGTGAAGGAGATGGCATCGAAGCGCAGCAAAGCCATCGGTTCAAGGAGAGAAAATGTGTTGGGAGTCAACCAGTTTCCGAACATCCATGAGCAGTTGGAGCCGGGATTGGATCCCTCCCTCTTCCTACCGGAGGATCTTACCGCTGCGGATGCAGAGGTGGAAACCCTGAAACGCTTCCGGGGTGCACAGCAACTGGAGGCAATCCGGTATGCCACCGATCTGCATGCCTCGACGAAAGGTAGGCCAAAAGTCTGCATGTTGCCGGTTGGGAACCTGGCCATGCGCAAGGCCCGTTCACAATTTGCCTGCAATTTCTTTGCGGCAGCCGGATATGAAGTGATCGACCACAACGGCTTTGCCTCAGTGGAGGAGGGGTTGGCGTATGTGCTGGATGCCAAAGCCAGTCTGGTAGTGCTTTGCAGCTCAGATGAAGAGTATGGTGAGCTGGCTCCGGAGCTGTTCCGGAAAATGAATGGAAGGTCGATCCTTGTCATCGCCGGGGCACCTGCCTGCACGGAAGAGCTTAAATCCATCGGAATTGAGAATTTCATCAGTGTCAAAACCAACTTGCTTGAGGCCTTGACACATTACAATAAAATATTGGGAATCATTTAAAAATTTGAAAATTTGAAAATGTCATATTTGCGCAATCCAAAATTCAAATTCAAAATTCCAAAATCGAAAATTTAGTTATGACACCAAATTTTAAAGAGATAGAGATCACAGGTTGCCTGGAGGCGGGTGAACGCAAAGATACAAAGCAACCTTCCAGCCCCGAAACGACCTGGATGACGCCGGAGTTGATTCCTGTCAAGGGGGTTTACACCAAGGCCGACCTGGAAGGAATGGAGCACCTGAATTATGCTGCAGGGAAGGCCCCCTTTCTCAGAGGGCCCTATTCAACCATGTATGTCATGCAGCCCTGGACCATCCGCCAATATGCCGGATTCTCCACCGCCGAAGAGTCCAATGCCTTCTACCGCAGGAATTTGGCTGCCGGGCAGAAGGGGTTGTCGGTAGCCTTCGACCTTGCCACCCACCGGGGGTACGATTCAGACCATCCAAGGGTAACCGGGGATGTGGGAAAGGCAGGGGTGGCCATCGACTCGATCCTGGACATGAAGATCCTGTTCGACCAGATTCCACTCAACA
>CAZVTL010000276.1:0-4946 GCA_964630075.1 uncultured Tangfeifania sp. | reverse complement strand
TAGCGGTATGTCCTCTTTCCGCTGGTCGAGGGAGGGTACATGGATCAGGATGACGCTCAGCCGGTGGTAGAGATCTTCCCTGAAATTGCCGTTCCTGATCTCTTCCTGCAGATCCTTGTTGGTGGCAGCAATTACCCGTACATTCACCTGTACCGGTTTGTCGCTGCCAACCTTGGTGATGATATTCTCCTGCAGAGCTCGGAGTACCTTGGCTTGGGCGGAAAGACTCATGTCGCCAATTTCATCCAGAAAAAGCGTGCCACCGTCTGCCTGTTCAAATTTTCCCTTGCGTTGTTTGATTGCCGATGTAAATGCCCCTTTTTCGTGGCCAAACAATTCACTTTCAATTAATTCTGAGGGTATTGCCGCACAGTTTACCTCCACAAACGGGTTTTCTGCCCTGGGGGAGCGTTCGTGCAGTCGACGGGCTACCAGCTCTTTGCCGGTTCCGTTGGCCCCGGTAATCAGGACTCTTGCCTCGGTTGGAGCCACCCTGTCACACATCTCGAGCATTTTTTTGATGGAGGCGGATTCTCCGATGATTTCAAATTTTCCACTCACTTTTTGCTTGAGAATCTGGGTCTCCTTTACGAGGGCTGTCTTGTCGGAGGCATTGCGGAGCGTAATCAGGAGGCGGTTAAGATCCAATGGTTTCTCAATAAAATCAAAGGCCCCTTTTTTGATGGCTTCCACAGCCGTATCGATGGTCCCATGTCCGCTGATCATCACTACCGTGGATTCTGGTTTGTTTTTGATGATTTGTTCGAGTACTTCAAGTCCGTCGACCTCCGGCATTTTGATGTCGCAGAGGATGATATCGAAGTCGTTCGATAATGCCATGTCGATGCCATTCCTTCCATTTTCTGCCAGTTCAACCAGGTATCCTTCAAAACCCAAAATGTCTTTCAGGGTATTCCGGATACTTCTTTCATCGTCGATCACAAGAATCTTTAGCATAACTTGTTGTTATATATTTAGAACCACTGAATAGAAGGTGTTATAGAATGAAATTGCAACATAAAGGTCTCGCAAAGACGCAGAGGCGCAAAGAAAAACAAAATACCTGAGCGCCTTTGCGTCTCTGCGACTTTGCGAGACCCAATGTATTCACTCTTAACTGCACATCTCATACATCACCCCCTCCTTCAGGGAGAAATGGGTATGGATCATCTCCCGGATCTCCAGTTTACGAAGGATGAAGTTAATAAATAGAGAGGCAATGACGATCATCTCCACCCTGTTTTTATCTACGCCGGGAATGAGGGAGCGTTTTTCCTTGCCGACAGACATTAACTGCTGGTGAATACGGAAAAATTCTTTCAACGGGAATACGGATGACTTTCGGAAGGTCACATCTGGTTCTTTTCCTTCCAGGATATCCATCAGGGTGTCGAATGCACCTGAACACCCTACCAGGATTCGTGGGCGGTGAAGTATGCATTGTGCTTCGAGTTCCTGAAGGTGTTCCCCGAACCAGGCTTCTACCACCTCAATTTCCGGAGTTGCGGGAGGATCAGACAAAGGGAAGAGTTCCAGGACCCGGGCAATGCCGATGTTGATGCTTTTCTTCCAGATAATATTTTGTCCCTCAGCCAGGATGAATTCGTTGCTGCCCCCGCCAATGTCCAAAACCAGGTACTTCTCCTGAAGGGGAGGGAGGGAGTTTACGGTGCCTCCAAAAATATATCCGGCCTCCAGGTTGCCATCGATCACCTCAATCTGCCATCCAAACCGATGCCTCACCAGATCAATGAATTCATCCCTGTTGGCTGCGCCACGGATGGCAGAGGTGCCAATGACCCTCACCTTGGTGGCTCCATATTTATTGATGTTTTTTTCATGAAGAGAGAGGGCATTCAACCCTCTCTCCATTGCTTCAGGAAGCAATTTTTCCTTGTGAATACCTCCCCGACCCATCTTGACAGCGACACGTTCCTCGTGCAGTACCCTGAAAGTACCTGGCCCGGACATTTCTGCTATCAGCAGGTTGAAGGTATTGGTACCTAAATCGATAACCGCATTTATGATTTGTAGGTCAGCCATTTTCCCAACTCCTTCCAGGAGGCTTTTTTACCATACATCAAGATGCCAGTCCTGTATATTTTCCCTGCTGCCCATACCATTCCAACAAAGGTAACGATGAGAATTACCATGGAAAGAATCAATTGCCAGGCAGGTACTCCAAAAGGAATCCTTGCCATCATGACAATTGGCGAGGTGAATGGGATCATACTAAACCAGAAGGCCACACCACCTTCCGGATTTTTGATGGCACTCATCATCACCATGATCGACAGGATAATGGGCATCATGATCGGCATGATAAATTGCTGGGCATCCTCAGGCGCATCAACTGCTGAGCCAATTGCGGCATAAAGGGAGCTGTATAACAGATATCCACCGATGAAGAAAAAGATAAAGCAAAAGATAATCAATGGGAAATTTACAGAACCCAGACTGGAAAGGATGTCCTGCATTTTATCCAGTTCGGCTGGAGAACCTGCCTGTGCGGCCATTTGTGATTGTGCCATGATCTCCTGCGCTGTTCCGGCTTTTTCAGCTCCTGGCAGCATTCCCCTGGCTCCTGATATTATTGCGATACCAAGGATGATCCAGATGGCCAGCTGGGTCAGACCTACCATGGCGATGCCAATAATTTTTCCCATCATCAGCTCGAAGGGTTTGACGCTCGAAATAATAACCTCCACAATGCGGCTCTGTTTCTCTTCCATCACTCCCTGCATCACCATCTGTCCATAAATAATCAAGAAGAAATAGATCACAAATCCAAAGATGTAACCCAGAATCATCCCAATCTCTGTGGAGCTCTTTTTGGCTTCACCACTTTCACCCAACTTGATGGTATTTACATTGATAGGCGTCTTTGTCGCCTTGATTCTTGCCTCGAGGTCCGGGATGGCTGTCTGCTTGATGACCTCCGCCATCTTCTCCTTTTCAATCACAGCCCTGATTTTGTTTTGAATCTGATTTTTAAGGTCAAAAGGGATGTTGCTGGTGGAGACTAATTGCACCGTTTTGGTTGTCAGAATGTTGGGGTGAATGATCAACAATGCATAAAAATCTGTAGATTTAAGATCTTCCTTGATCTTGTTGTACTCCTCCTCCGGAATAAACTTGTATTTCGTATATTCATTGCTTTCGAGTTGTCCCAAAATGATGGTGGATCCGTCGTAAACGGCAATGGTACGAACCTTGGTGTCGTCCTGCGACATGAAGTAGGCAGGAAGAATGAACATGGCGGCCATAAGCACTGGCATCAAAATCGTCACGACAATAAATGACTTTTTCTTGACCCTTGTGGTGTACTCTCTGGAGAGAACTAATCCTATTTTGCTCATCTTGTTTGGTTAAGCGTTTTGTTTGACTACTTTGATAAATACTTCGTTCATGCTGGGTATCAGCTCATTGAAGGATACAATTTCTACATGCTCCACCAGGTCTTTGATCAGGGAACCTGAGTTGCTGCCATTCAGAAACTGAATCTTCAGACTGTTGGTCCTGCCTGTCTCGTCGTGGGCCAGGATGGAGTATTTGTTGGCGAACTCCTGCTCTATTTTGCTGAAATCGCCCTTGTAGGCAACATCAAAGATATTGGATTTGTATTTTTCACGGATGTTGAGTGTCGGACCATCCAGTATTTTTTTTGACTTGTCGATCAGTGCGATGTGGTCGCACAACTCTTCTACCGACTCCATGTTGTGGGTGGAGAAGATGATAGTGGCCCCCTCCTTTTTCATGCGGAGGATCTCTTCTTTCAAAATCTCTGCATTGATGGGGTCAAAACCACTGAAGGGTTCATCGAAGATCATCAGTTTGGGTTTGTGCAATACGGTACAGATGAACTGAACCTTCTGCTGCATCCCTTTGGACAACTCCATTACCTTCTTGTCCCACCAGCTGATGATTTCAAATTTTTCGAACCAGATTTTGAGTTCCCGCATGGCATCCCTGCGGGATAGGCCTTTCAGCATACCCAGGTAAAGCGCCTGTTCGCCCACTTTCATTTTTTTGTAGAGACCACGCTCTTCTGGCAGATAACCTATCCGGTAAATGTCATCGGCTTTCATTTTGCGTCCTTCGAACCAGATCGTACCGCTGTCGGGGGCTGTAATCTGGTTGATGATACGGATCAGCGTCGTTTTACCGGCCCCGTTGGGTCCCAGTAATCCGAAAACAGAGCCTTCAGGCACTGAGATTGAGACTTCCGATAGGGCTTTGAAGTTGGAATAAGTTTTTGTGACTTCCTGTGCTGAAAATAGATCCATGCTTCCTGTAAGTTATGGTTAATATCGATTGAACGAAGATAAGAATAAGTACAGATTTCAGTGGAAAATTACAGCACTAAATTAAATTTTGGATTTTGGACTTTCGATTTTGGAATATTGCTGAATGCTAAAGTTATCGATACCAAATTGTATCTGGTCAAATACTAATCATTAATTAAAAAATGTTTAGCTACAGCAATCCAAAATCGAAAATCAAAAATCCAAAATAGATCCTTTACTTGTACTCATCCCACGATTTTATACTGATATCATCCATTTCCATCTTGCAGATGGCATAGATGAAGGCACTGGCAACCCGGGCATTGGTGATCAGGGGGATGTTGAAGTCGATGGCATTCCTGCGGATGCGGTAGCCATTCGATAATTCACGTTTGGTGTGGTCTTTCGGTATATTGATGACCATTTCAATCTTGCGCTGCTTGATCAGGTCCAGTGTGTTGGGCGACATGTCCTCCTCATCGGGCCAGTAAACCTTTTCGGTTTCAACACCATTTTCCTGGAAGAAATGGTGTGTGCCCCCGGTTGAATAGATGGTAAAACCCCGCTCCTGCAGCATCATGGCACTGGCTAGCAATTCAATTTTGCCCCTGACCGGACCGGAAGAGATCAAAATGGTCTTCTTTGGGATCCTGTATCCCA
>CAZVTL010000275.1:1943-4962 GCA_964630075.1 uncultured Tangfeifania sp. | reverse complement strand
GCGTTCGGAGCGCTTTGTCCGACATTTTTTCCGCAGCATCAAGGTACCTTTTCTTGTGTTCTCCGGTAATCGGAATTACTTTTCCATTTTCTAAAACCTGTGTTGAAATTTCGATAAGATTCCCAATTGCCCCTTTGGTATAAACAGTATATTTTTCGTTTTCTTCGTTGAGCGTTGACATTAATTTCCGGACGGAATCAAAGGGAAACTCACTGATACGAGGGGCTTGTACAATCAATTTTTTCCGCTCAATTCCCAAATCATCCCCCAGATGCAGCAGTGCAATTTCTGTTGGATCGCCCGTTGCGTGTCCGTTTTTGGATGTTGCATCAGAGCATAGAATCATGGCTTTGACAAGCAATTTTGCATCTTCGGTTGCACTGTTTTTTGAATTGCGTTCGACAGCTATTTCACCCTCCAGGTTAAAATAGCTCTTCACGGTCATTTTGTTTTGGGTAAGTGTACCTGTTTTATCGGAACAGATGAAGTTGACCGAGCCAAGAGTCTCAACAGCAGGTAATTTTTTGATAACGGCCTTTTTCTTCGACATGCCGGTAACGCCAATGGAAAGCACCACTGCGACAATAGCGGCCAGACCTTCCGGTATGGCGGCCACTGCCAGTGAAACCGACAGAATAAACATTTCGGCCAAATTGCGGCCCTGAATTAACGCCATGACAAAAATGATGACGCAGATACCGATGGCAATCATTCCAAGCGTTTTCCCCAACTTATCCAACCTGATCTCCAGCGGGGTTTTCTCCTTTTTTTCGGTATTGATGAGATTGGCAATTTTACCAACTTCAGTTTGCATTCCGGTCTCAACCACAACACCAACCCCTCTTCCCCGGGTCACATGGGTTGACCTAAACGCCATATTCATGCGGTCGCCCAAAGGAGTTCCAAGATCGCTGTAAACCTGCGAAGCATCTTTATCGGAAGGAACCGACTCGCCGGTAAGCGCCGATTCTTCTATCTGAAGATCTGCAGACTCAATCAAACGAATATCTGCGGAGATGAAACGTCCGGCATCAAGAATCATTATATCGCCAGGAACAACTTTGTGTGAATTGATCTCTTTCACCTCTCCATTTCGGCGGACAAGCGCTTTGGGAAACGAAATTTTCTGAAGCGCCTCTATGGCCTTCCCTGCTTTGACTTCCTGGATGACGCCAAGTACCGCATTGGTAAGTATGACAAGGATGATGATGGTGGCATCGATGTATTCGCCCATCACAAGGGTTACCACCACTGCTGCAAATAGAATGTAAATAAGCCACTCCTGAAGCTGGGCAACAAACAATAGGAAAATGTTCTTTTTCTTCTTCGAAAGCAATTGATTTGCCCCATATTTATCAAGCCTGACTTTTGCTTCCTCTTCTGAAAGCCCCAACGAATCATCGACATCAATTTCTTTAAGAACTACTTCTATTGATTTGGAAAACCACATTTTCTGAGTTATAAATTAAGTCTGAATTCTCTGACGGAATAATGCCTAAATACTAAGAGACCGTTTAAAATTAGATTAATCGAGACTATTTGCTTTCCCCTTTGTGAAAACTTAGTGTTCTTAGTGTCTTTGTGGCAGGAAAACGAGGCCACAAAGGCTCAAAGTCACTAAGTTTTCACAAAGAATCTTAGTTGAAATGAAATTTAAACAGTCTCTAAAATACGGGATAAGAATATGCATTTTATAATAGCCATTCTTTTTTATCCCGGATACCTGGCTTTCATATTTCTCCACCATCTAACTATAAATAATTCGTGGCCATCTCCCATTTTTTTATTCTGCTCTCCAATGATTAGTGCAATTGGTTTGAGTTCGTCAAACTCCTGGCAAACGACTTTTAACATGGCGGCAAAGGGCAAAAACATTATCATACCGACCAATCCCCACACGGCAGCACCCACAAACAAACTCAGGATGGCCGTTAAGGCATTTATTTTTAAGCCACCCCCGACAATACGGGGAGTTAGAAAATTATCGGAAACCAATTGAACAATCCAAAATAAAATGGCAATGGCTACTGCCATCCAAACAGAATCATAGGAAACAAAAGCATAAATCAGCGGAATGACCGCTCCCATGGTAGTCCCAATGTATGGGATGATGGCCAGTGCAGCGCCTAAAAATCCGAAAAGGAAAGGATTGTCGATGCCAATCATCACCAACCCCAGGCTGTTGGCCAATCCGATGATGACCGTGAGAATTACCATGCCAAACAGGTATTTTTGTCCAACCTGCTGAACCGATTTAAACATTTCCAATACCCTTTCGCGTTTGTTCCCGGGCGAAAAAGCCAGAAATGCCCTGGTCAATCCATCTCTGTACAGAAGGAATAGAAAAGTAAATACAATGGTTGCCAGCAGTCCGGCCAAAAAAGTTGCTGTATTGCTCACTGTTTTACCAACCAAAGCCCCTGTTGAATCAGAAAGCCAAACTTTCATGCGGTTAAAAAGTTCATCCTTTTCCAGGTTTTGCATGAAACTTACGTGTTCATTGATAAATAGCGTAACATTGGTAAAAGCTAGAATAATTTTATCCTGAAAATCAGTGAATTCTTGCACTACATTGATAATTTGAGTTGAAAAAAAGTAAGTGACACCTCCGATGATTAAAATCACAGCGAAAATGGAGAGAAAAGCAGCAAGCGCTTTACCAATTTTCCATTTCTCCAACATTTTTGCCAACGGAAGCAGTATGAATGAAATAAGCAGGGCAATGCTCAGAGGTATGAGGATTGGTTTCGCAAAAACCAGTATGGCAAACAGCAAAAATACGGTAGCAATGGTGTAAAACAGCTTTTGAAACGATACATGCATTTTATCCTGTCGTCAGATTCATCTCTTGGCCAAAGGTCATGAGTTTTAAGAAAGAGAATCGTACACAATTTTGAGAATTAGTTACATTATTCCCACTTTTTCGGGCTGAAAATTCCTCTCCCAAACCTCAATTCTTGTGTACCATTTGAATAACAAAGAAGGCCCATAAGAAGCTGTTTCAATTTCTAACCCAACT
>CAZVTL010000275.1:0-1933 GCA_964630075.1 uncultured Tangfeifania sp. | reverse complement strand
TGTCCCGATTAGTCGGGAGAGAGAAAATCGCTTGCGATTTTCCAACTCTGTGTATCTCTGGGGTTTCTCTTGCGAAAATACCTAATTGCATAAATTATAATAAACCCAATATTTTCGATGAAAAGGCAGTTATTCTCTGTGTTATATTTTTAACAGTCTCCTAGTTTTTACCCTTATTTTTAACTATTTTCGAAATCAAACCAGACTGCTTTGTATTACTGAAATAAGTATTTGAATTCATAACTACACTTAATAAATCTAACACATGACACAAAGAAGAGATTTTCTCAAAAAAAGTATTTTGGGTACGGCAGGTTTAACCATTGGAGGTATCGGATTTAGCGCCAAATCCTATGCTTCAATCCTTGGTGCCAACGACCGCTTCCGAATGGCAGTTTGCGGGGTGAATGGCCGCGGGAAAAGTCACATTGAAGGTTTTGGCGGCCAAGCAAATCTGGAAATAGCCTATCTCGTCGATCCCGACAGCAAGGTCCTTGAAAGTCGTGTGAATGAGCTGCGTGGAAAAGGAGGCCTGAACGCAGGCGTAAAAGGGGTTGCGGATGTTCGTCGCGTACTGGATGACAAGGATATTGATGCGATAAGTGTGGCAACTCCAAATAGCTGGCACTCTCAAATGGTGATTTGGGCTGCCCAATCAAAAAAACATTGTTATGTTGAGAAACCTGCAAGCCACGACATCCACGAAGGACGCATTGCACTTGCAGCTGCTGAAAAGTACGGAATCGTTGTCCAGCATGGTACGCAGCGACGTAGTGAGGCAGGATGGGCCCGACAGATATCCGACATCCGGTCTGGCAAATATGGAAAAATGTTGGTTTCACATGGCCTTGCCTGCAAACCTCGTGAAGGCATTGGCTTTGAGACCGATTCAAATCCTCCGGCGAACCTGGACTGGAATATCTGGAAAGGACCTGCAGTTATCAATAGCTACAACAAGAATCTGGTGCATTACAACTGGCATTGGAACTGGAAGGTTGGCAATGGCGAATTAAATAACCAGGGTACACATCAGCTCGATGTAGCCTACTGGGGCCTTGATGCGGAAGTTGAAAATACGCATCCTGTTCGGGTGATGGCGATAGGCGGAAGATTCGTATGGTAGGATCAGGGCGAAACGCCCAATACCATGTTTGCCCTTGCTGAGTTTGCCAACGGGCAATATGTATTTTTCAATGTCCGCAATGTGAAATATCCGGGATACAAATCAGAAGTTACCAACCGTTTTTATTTTGAAGATGGCGGCAAACTGGTGGAAGGAAAATATGAATCTCACAATGGGAGTCAACCCAGGAACGTCCCAATCAAAGATGTCAGGCAAACTCCGGGGGGCAACTGGGGAAGCTTTGTTACCGCCTGCCGCGCCAACGATCCAAAAATGGCCAATGGAAACATGTACGATGCCCACTACAGTTGTGCCCTTGGCCACCTGATGAACACCTCCTACCGATTGGGGACAAAAGTGCCTTTCAATGAAAAAGCTGGTCGGTTTGGCGACAATGCAATGGCCTACGAAGAATTTATGAAAATTCATGCCATTGCCAGGGATGGCATGGGTGTGCCGGAAAATAAAGCTGAATACATTGTCGGACCATGGTTGAAATTTGATGGCAAGACCGAACAATTTGTTGGTGATCATGCGGTTGCAGCCAACCAATTGCTTGCAGATCCGCGTAATTCCGGATACATCTTACCCTCGGTTAAAACAGTTTGAGAAGAGATAAGCACGAACATGCATTCAATTTGACAACTGCGGTAAACTTAGTTGCTGGTATTTTCCTCGTCAGCTACCTGTTATAACCATTTTAAAGAGTTTGCGTATATAAACGGTAAATTACCCTTTAAATCTATTACTTATGGATTATCCTTTCATCAATGTATGGGCCGTGCTGGTCGGCACGTTGGCCCTTTGGGT
>CAZVTL010000274.1:0-4994 GCA_964630075.1 uncultured Tangfeifania sp. | reverse complement strand
TTGCGCTCTTCTCCCTGGAATGGAGCCCTGTCGCCGCGTCCATGATCCCTGTCGCCACGTCCGTGGTCCCTGTCGCCGCGACCATGGTCACGGTCTCCCCTGCCCTGCTCTCTTTCGACAAAACCTTCCGGTTTTGGCATCAGTGCTTTCATGGAGAGTTTCAATTTGCCGGTACGTTGTTCTACCTCAAGCAATTTCACCTTGACGATATCGCCAACGCTAAGTACATCTTCTGGTTTTTCGATCCTTTTCCAGTCAAATTCTGAGACATGCAAAAGTCCCTCTTTCCCGGGCATGATTTCAACAAAAGCACCGAACTGAACGATTGACTTCACCTTGCCCTCGTAAATCTCTCCCGGCTCAGGAAGGGCAACAATGGCGCGGATGCGTGCAACAGCAGCATCGATGGAAGATTTGTCCGGTGCACTGATCTCTACGTAGCCCATGTCGTCGATCTCCTCGATGGCGATGGTAGCTTTCGTATCGGCCTGAATCTGCTGGATAATCTTTCCGCCAGGACCAATGACTGGTCCGATCATATCTTTCGGGATGGTCATCTTCACAATACGCGGAACATTTGGCTTGTAATCTTCACGCGGAATACTGATTACCTCCAATACTTTTCCGAGGATGTGTTCGCGGCCCTCTTTGGCTTGCTGCAATGCTTTGGAAAGTACCTCGTACGAAAGACCATCGACTTTGATGTCCATCTGAGTGGCCGTGATCCCTTTTTCGGTACCGGTTACTTTGAAGTCCATGTCACCCAGGTGATCTTCGTCCCCCAGGATGTCTGAAAGGACTGCAAATTTATCCGATTTCTTGTCGGTGATCAGACCCATGGCGATTCCTGAGACAGGACGTTTCATGGCGACACCGGCATCCAGCAAGGCCATTGTTCCGGCACATACCGTAGCCATGGAGGAGGATCCGTTGGATTCCAAAATATCGGAAACGATGCGCACAATGTAGGGGAAACCCTCCGGTATCATCCGTTTTAGGGCACGGTGGGCCAAATTTCCGTGGCCGATCTCCCGGCGGGAGAGACCTCTTGGAGTTTTGGCTTCTCCTGTGCTGAAAGGAGGGAAATTGTAATGGAGCAAGAAGCGTTCCTTGCCCTTGAAGGTAACGTTGTCGATGATTTTCTCATCCATCTTGGTCCCAAGTGTAACACTGCTGAGGGATTGTGTCTCTCCGCGGGTGAAGATGGAGGATCCGTGAGATCCTGGCAGGTAATCTACCTCGCCCCAGATGGCACGGATTTGGGTGGTGGACCGTCCGTCGAGACGAACGCCTTCGTCGAGGATCATGCGGCGCATGGCCTCTTTCTCCACATCGTGGTAATATTTTCCGATCAAAGTTTTGTTGACTTCGCCAGCCTCTTTTCCTTCGCTGTAGGCGGTTGTAAACTCCTCCTTGATTTTTGCAAAGGAGTCGTAGCGCAGGTGTTTGTCGTTGATCAGGGAACGGGCTACTGAATATACCTTGTCGTAAGTGGCTTTCCAGATCTCTTCACGAAGGGTCTCATCGTTCTCTTCGTGGCAATAGGTGCGTTTGACCACACCTACTTCAGCCGCCAGTTCCTCCTGGATCTTGCAGTGAATCTTGATGTTGTCGTGTGCAATTTTGATGGCTTCGAGCATTTCTGCTTCAGAAACCTCATCCATTTCACCCTCCACCATCATGATGTTGTCGTAAGAGGCACCCACCATGATGTCAATGTCGGCTTCGGCCAGCTGCTCGGCAGATGGGTTGAGCACAAAGGCACCTTTGATACGGGCCACACGAACCTCGGAGATCGGGCCGTTGAATGGAATATTTGATACAGCGATAGCTGCAGAAGCAGCCAATCCTGCCAGTGAATCGGGCATTTCGTTCTTGCCTGAAGAGATAAGGGTGATCATCACCGCAGTCTCAGCATGGTAATCATCCGGGAAAAGGGGACGCAGCGCGCGGTCGACCAGGCGGGCAATCAAAATTTCGTCATCCGATGGGCGTGCCTCTCTTTTCATGAAACCACCCGGAAATCTGCCGGCAGCAGAGAATTTCTCGCGGTAATCGACCGAGAGCGGCATGAAATCAACGTTTGCTGCTGCTTCGGTGGCCGAAACAACAGTTGCCAGCAACATGGTATCACCCATTTTGACTACCACCGCACCGTCAGCCTGTTTGGCCAGTTTCCCGGTTTCGATCTGGATTGAGCGACCATCGCCCAAATCAATCGTCTTGTTAATAACTTTGTACATATATCGCAACCAATTAAATTGTTATGCTATAAAAAAGGGGTGAACAGAATTAAAAGATGCAAAAAAGGCAATCCGAAAATTGCCTTTTGAGGTTGTTCGCTTATTTACGAAGATTTAATTCTTTGATGATGGTACGGTAGCGCTCAATGTCTTTGCGTTTCAGGTAGTCGAGCAAGGAACGACGCTTTCCAACCATTTGGATCAGTGCACGTTGGGTGCTGAAATCCTTTTTGTTGGCTTTCAGGTGCTCTGTCAGGTGGTTGATGCGGAAAGAGAAAAGGGCAATCTGTCCTTCTGAGGTGCCGGTATCGGTATCACTCTTGCCATACTTCTCGAAAAATGTCTTTTTAATCTCAGGATTCAAATACATGATAAATTGTTTTATTGATGGTACAATCACCGCTCCGCAGGATTCGTGTTCGATCGCAACGGTTCGGTATTAATTTGGGGGCAAAGTTACAAAAATAATTATTTGTTGCAAGCGGTTAATTTGTTGAAAGTGAACTAAAGTGACTAGAGTGACTAGAGTGACTAAAGTACTTGTGAAAGTCAGGGTCTGAGCGATTTGCCAATCGAAGTAAAAATGGCAAGCAATTCAATGGCTTCAGCGAGAATTGGCGACAATTTTTCATGAGTTATCCAATCCAATTCATTCAGAATTCCAAGCCAATAAACAGTTTCACTGGACTCAAATTCACAAAGACGAATTTTATTTATAAAATCTGCTTTGCTTCGTGAGCGGTTGGCTTCGTGGTAATTGGCACCAATGCTTGAACCTGATTTAGTGACTTGATATCTCAGTACTTTGCTCTCAGTCGTCCATGGTAATTTACCTGACAATCGAATGATTGTAACTGCAAATTTCCTTGTTCTCAATTCCAACTGCTTTGCAAACTCTTTGTTCTCCATCTCTTTCAACTTTAGATCACTTTAGTCACTCTAGTTCACTTTAGGCACTTACTCCCCATGTAGAATGATCCGCTGCCCAATCGAGCATTCCAGGCATCTTTTGGGTTCGCAGTAGGCATGGTGGAGGTGAATGAGTGCCTGCGACTCGAGTGCATTGGATGCTTCAACGCCGGCCATTGCCCAGTGGCGGAGCAAGGTATTGTTCTCGGCCGGCAACTCTTCCATCATCTTCAGCGCCCGTTCCTGCAGCTCGGGTTTGTTGGTTCTTTCGCCGTAAAGGAAGAGGAATGGCACCAGCACATTGACCAGGATGAGTTGAAAGGAGTCCTCCCCCATTCCTTTTCGCTGGTTAACGGATGGTTTCAGGAAGGTATAGTGGTGGTCCCAAAAGGGGGAGGTCTCCACGCGAAACATCCTGCGGTAATCCTCCACATGTTCCAACCTGATGACCGTCGAAAAAAGGGTCGGACAGTTGTGAAGCACTCCTGCAAATTGTGCAAGCCGGATGGTTGGAAAGTTCAGGGGGTGCATACGCATGAATTTCCAGAGGTGGCCTGCGATGGGGTGTAACCCATATTTCCCTGCGAGAAACTCATATTCCATTTTCAACGATAGGGGATACTCCTCGGGCAAAAGTAATTCGTGGCACAAACCTGACTGGCCGAAAAGAAGTGCTTCCAATTGAAAAAGCTGGTCCTTGTGTTTTTGCAGCAATGAGAGGGGGAGCGAACGGGCCAGCATTTCAAACGGATCCCCATTTTGCCGGAAACCAAAACTCCTTGCCAAAAAACGATAAAACGTCTCACCCCAATCTCCCTTCGAATCTTCCAGCAGTTGATCAATGGCTCCAATTTTTTGCTGAAGCCTGTCAATGGCCATTCCATTTAGGAAGAACCGGATTCTGAAGGGGTCAATTTTGTAAAGTTGAGATGCGCAATTGACCCAATCGTGCTTTTGCAGCAAAGCCTGGTAGTTGTATTCAATCCACAGGGGCCAACCAATTTCGATGGTTGGTATGGGTGAGCCCGCATTGTTGCAAATCACCAAATCATTTTCTGCCACCACATGCAAAATCGTATTCCGGTACCGGGGATCGCTCTGGTGCCCATGACGGTTCCAGTCAGAAGCCCGGAGGTGGATCTCGACATTTCCGGCCCACAGCGTATTGCCAATCTTCACCCGTGCATCAAAAAAATCGGGACCGGCATGGATGTTGTGTCTGCCAACAGAGACAATTTCGATGGATTCGCCTTCGGAAGTAACCGGCCTCTCCGGTTCAAACATCCGGTTCTTCCATAGAAAATGGAGAAATTCTTCCTTCATGGGTAACTCTTATTAAGCTATTATAAGTTACGCCATTAACAGGAAAATAAAGAAGAAATAGGTGGAAATAAATTGAAATAAATCAAATTGTTGGGTGTTCAAACCTTGAAGGGCTGGAAGACCTTCAAGGTTTAGATTTTGCGCAGTAATGTCATCCCATCCCGGATTGGGAGAATAGTAACCTCCACGCGTGAATCATTTTTAACAAAATCGTTGAAGGCCAGGATGGCCAGCGTTTGTTCATCGTTCCGGGAGACTTTCCCAACCACTTTGCCCCCCCAAAGGGTATTGTCGGCAATGATCAATCCACCCGGTTTCATCTTCGGTAAAATCTGCCCGTAGTGAATTAGGTACTGCCGTTTGTCGGCATCCAGAAAGGCAAGGTCAAAGCTTTCGTTCAGTTGAGGCAGGATAGCTGTTGCATCGCCAATGTGCTGGATGATCCGATCCCTGAGACCCGATTCCCTGAAATACCTGGCGGCAAACTCCTCAAGTTCGTCGTTGATCTCTATGGTGTGG
>CAZVTL010000273.1:0-5069 GCA_964630075.1 uncultured Tangfeifania sp. | reverse complement strand
GAGGTCAATTTTACCGGAATGATCGATTCAGTTTCATCAATGGCCAAACACATCTAATCTCCAATTAAACTACTGCTGTTCAAGGTAAGAAAGTCGCTCATCAAGCCCTTTTACGTTGCCTGGTTACTTCTGAAGGAACCAATGGCAACCAAAAAGAAGTTTTTCCTGAATAAACTAAGGAGTCTCAGGTTCTCGCTACTTTTCTTGCTGACCAAGTCTGGCATCCTAAAGAAAAAAGAGAGAAAAATCACCATGGAAGAAGGAAAACCCATGTTCCTGGCCGACAATGTGGAATTGGCCATGACAGAAGCTTTGACAAAATATGAACTCCATGCTGCTCCTGTCCAGGTTGATCTATTCAAAGCCGGCATTCCAACCTTCTACATTCCAAACAGAAAGGATTATGGGTGGAGCAGATTTGCGAAAAAAGGCGTAGTGGTACATACCATACCAAGTGAACATTCCAGAATCTTCGCACCCCCAAACGACAAACTTTTTGCTGAAAAATTGGATCGGAGGCTGGATGAATTGGAATCTACAAAATAATTACGATCGTGAGTTGGAATACAACAGCCTATTTTGATGCAGCGGCAACAGGTATTGATGCTGTGCAAGTTTTCTATGGAACGGATAGTTTTGCTGATCCGGCGATGGTCAATGAGACGATTACACCGGAGGAACTATCCCTTGCCAAAAAATTCAGGAATGAACTGCAGTCAAGAACATGGCTCTCCTGCCAAACAGCCTTGCGGCTGATACTGGCAACCAACCTTGGTGAAATCCCCAAGGCCATAGAACTGAAAAAGAACCATTTTGGCAAACTGTATGTATCTAATACGAACCTCTGCTTCAATGTTAGTCATACAGACAAATCCTTCCTGCTGGGATTCAACTATGATGGAAGAATTGGGGTGGATCTTGAGTACCTGACCGGCAGGGAAGATATACCCCTGCTCATCGGATATGCCTTCTCCCGACAGGAGACAGATTTCTGCAACCAGGGTAACACCCCTGAAAATTTCCTGAAAATCTGGACGCTGAAGGAGGCTTATCTGAAAGCAACAGGGGTTGGATTGGTAGATTACCTTAAATCGGTCAATGTTTTTGGAGGAGAAGAAAATGAGATCACCAACAAACGACTGCATCAAGAGAACTTCACCTGCCCAAATGGCGAAACAGCGAGTTTGGTATACCGGAATGAAAAACCAATTGACTATATTTGGTTGAAATAAATTTCATTCTTTCTGAACATAAAATCAAAATAATTGTTAAACTCATAGTTGAAATTCAGGAAGATTAAAGAAGATGGTGTTACAACAAATCTGACCAGTATTTAAAACACAAAATAATCGCAAAAATCAATTAAATAATTAATTACTAAATCTTTACAAAATGAAAGTCGCCATTGTAGGAAGCGGATACGTAGGATTGGTTACAGGAACCTGTTTTTCTGAAGTAGGGATCGAAGTCACCTGTGTTGACATCGACCAGAAGAAAATAGACAATTTGAACAATGGAATCATTCCAATTTATGAACCTGGTCTTGAGGAGATGTTGCTCCGTAATATGAAAAAAGGAAGGTTGAAGTTTACAACATCCCTTGCTGAAGCGCTTGAAGATTGTGAAGTACTGTTTACAGCGGTCGGCACACCACCCGACAAGGACGGGAGTGCTGACTTGCAGTATGTACTCAGTGTAGCCAGGGAATGTGGGAGAAACATGACCGATTATCTGCTGATTGTCACCAAAAGTACAGTACCGGTAGGCACTGCTACAAAAGTAAGGAAGGTACTCCAGGAGGAGCTGAACAAAAGAGATGTGGCCATACCTTTTGATGTGGCTTCCAATCCTGAGTTCCTCAAGGAGGGTGCCGCCATCGATGATTTCCTCAAACCGGACAGAATCGTTGTAGGATTGGATTCCCCCAGGGCGGAAGAGCTGATGAAGAGCCTTTACAAACCATTTACACTGAATGGACATCCAATTATTTTCATGGATATTACCTCTGCTGAGATGACCAAATATGCCGCCAACGCCATGCTGGCCACCAAGATCAGTTTCATGAACGACATCGCCAATCTGTGTGAGATCGTTGGAGCCGACATTAACATGGTTCGCAGGGGAATTGGTTCAGACTCCCGAATCGGAAACAAATTCATCTATCCGGGTATTGGCTATGGCGGATCCTGCTTCCCAAAGGATGTGAAGGCACTGATTCACACGGGAGAAGACTTCCACTATGATTTGCGCGTTTTAAAAGCAGTAGAAGCTGTCAACCAGGATCAAAAATCGGTATTGTTCCAAAAGGTATACAACTATTTCAAGGGAGATTTGAAGGGCAAAACCGTAGCAGTTTGGGGGTTGTCATTCAAACCACAGACAGACGATATGCGGGAAGCGCCTTCAGTGGTCATTATCAAAAAACTACTGGATGCAGGTGTCACTGTGAAGGCATATGATCCGGTGGCCATGAAGGAGGCGACCCATCAGCTGGCCAATACCATCACCTATTCCGAAGATCAGTATGAAGCATTGATTGACGCAGACTGCCTGTTGCTGGTAACGGAGTGGCCCGAATTTAAATTTCCAAATTTCAAGATTGTGAAGAAGCTGCTAAACAAGCCCGTTGTTTTTGATGGCCGGAACATCTATGATATCAAGGAGATGAAGAGCCAGGGCTTTGAGTACTTCTGCATTGGTATTGATACAACAAAATAACCCCAAACCGATACAAACAGCAGGTTTTCATTCTGAAAGCCTGCTGTTTGTATCAATTAGTCCAACCATATGATCAAGAAAAAGGTATTAGTAACCGGAGGTGCAGGATTCGTGGGATCTCATCTTTGCGAAAGATTGCTCAACGACGGACATGAAGTCGTATGTCTTGACAATTACTTTACAGGACAGAAACAAAACATCGTGCATCTGCTCTCCAATCCATATTTCGAGTTGATCCGTCACGATGTCACCAATCCATTCTTTATTGAAGTGGATGAGATCTACAACCTGGCTTGTCCCGCATCGCCGGTCCACTACCAGTACAATGCCATCAAGACGATGAAAACCTCCGTCATGGGGGCCATCAACATGCTGGGACTGGCCAAGCGCATCCGGGCAAAAATCCTTCAGGCATCTACCAGCGAAGTTTACGGCGATCCGCAGATCCATCCCCAAACTGAGAGTTACTGGGGACATGTCAATCCAATCGGGGAGCGTTCCTGCTACGATGAAGGGAAAAGGTCGGCCGAGACCCTGTTTGTCAATTACCACAAGCAGAACAATGTCAGGATAAAAATCATACGGATCTTCAATACCTATGGACCACGAATGCATCCGAACGATGGCCGTGTAGTATCCAATTTTATTGTTCAGGCGCTACAAAACAAGGACATCACCATTTACGGTGATGGGATGCAGACCAGGAGTTTCCAGTATGTCGACGATCTGATTGAAGGAATGCTGAAGATGATGGCCTCCCCGGAGAGTTTTACCGGTCCGGTGAACATTGGTAATCCAAATGAATTTACGATTCTGCAGCTGGCTGAGCAGGTGATCGCTTTGACCAATTCCAAATCCAAAATCATCCGGATGCCTTTGCCTTCTGACGATCCGATGCAGCGTCAGCCTAACATCGAGCTGGCCAAAAAAATGTTGGATTGGGAACCAAAAATCCAACTCAAAGAGGGACTTGTCAAAACAATTGATTATTTTGCCGCCACAATTTAAATCAGACCTATGGCAACAATCGATTGGGAGCAGTTCAACGAGAATTTTCAGTACTATGACGCTGAAACGGTCAGTGAAGTGATCGAAAACTTCTTTGAAGAGTTGGATGAAAGGATGGGTACCCTGGAAAAAAATATTGGGGACAATGACATGGGTTCACTCTCTTTCAACGCCCACAGTTTAAAAAGTGTCATTGGAAATTTCATGGCTCCGCGCCCCTACGAACTCAGCCGGAGGATTGAAGAGCTGGCCAAGCAGAATTCAGCGGAATCCATTCCAGGGCTTTTTGCTGAATTAAAGGAATTGTGCTATGAATTAAAAGGTGAGCTCAAAACCTACCTTGAAAGGAAGTAGCAGTAATCCAATGAGTTCCGGCCAGATAAAGACGATTCAGAGTTTCTTCATGCCAACCCTTGCGAGATAACTCTCCTTTGCCAGTTTGGGATCAGCATCCAGGGCGATGTAGAGTATGGTCTTGATATCAATTACTACTGCCTGCAATTTGGAAAGATCAGGAGAGACAAATGATGCAGGTTTCTTGTCATACATGTTATTTGAGGCCATGGTGCTATATTTAAAGATGAGATTTCCGGGTTTACCTGCCATTCCCAAGAAGGCAGTGGATAGTCCTGAGAAATAATGGCATCAGACTATCTTCCCTAAATTGTAAAACTTTTGCAAGATAGTGATAATTATTGGATAAGCCTCTACAATTATAGATTGGCAAGTAGAGCCGTCCGGCGGGCGGCTCCCTTTTGAGGCAAACAGCATTGTACAGCCGCCCGGCGGGCGGCTTTCAGCATTGTACCTGCAATCTGCCGCCCGGCGGGCGGCTCTACAGGCAATCTTCCCATTTTATTTGGAGCCGTCCTACGAATGGCCTCTACTGGATTTGTGAGGCAATCCTGTTGCCGGCCAAAGGCATTTCAGCGGCATCGTGCTGCCGCTTTTGCATAATAATAAGACTGATAGCCAGCCTTCTCCGGAGAATTCAAGCACAGATTTGGAACCTGTTTTCTCAATTTTTCTTGTTAAGATCTGTTAAAAATTACGTAAAAAATGAAATTTTTTTACAGTTTCTATTTTTAATATGACTAATTTCATGCCGGAAAAAATGGGATTACCGGGCTCTAAACCGGTAGATTAAAGAAACGAACGAACTTAAAACTAAATTTTTGCGCATGAGATAAAGCCGTACCAAAACTCTTATGCAATCGATTGCTCTAGTCGGTTGCCATTTCCTATTTCAATTAACAGGCAACACAATCAAACTAAATAATAAATTTCAAAACAGAACAGACTATGAAAAAAAATCGAAGGTTTGACTGCTTCACATTGGGTTG
>CAZVTL010000272.1:0-5093 GCA_964630075.1 uncultured Tangfeifania sp. | reverse complement strand
GAATGGGCCAGGGGACAAAAACTTCCCGATGGCTCCATTGGGGATCCCCCTGCTGCTGAATTTTGTCCGCCTCTTTTGCCCAACCATGCAGCAAGCAAGGATGAATCCGACATTGTCGCGCTGCTAAGGAGATCGGCCCATGCCAGTCCCATGTTCCCGGTAGGAAATTTTGATGAGACGAAATGGCGGCAATACCGCTGGGCTTACTACCGTATGATCGAAAAAGTGGATGCTGAAATCGGAAAGATATTGGATGAATTAAAGCGGACGGGTATGGATAAGCGTACTGTTATTGTTTTCCTGTCCGATCATGGTGATAGTCAGGGGGCACACCGACTGAACCAGAAAACCAATTTCTTCGAAGAGGTGGTCAATGTGCCTTTCGTTGTCACAGTGCCGGGAATGATAAAACCTGTCAAATCTGAAAGACTTATCCAGACTGGAATAGATTTGATCCCAACCATCTGCGATTATGCAGGGATTCCAATACCCAACGAATTGCCAGGTCTAAGTGCGAAGAAGATCATGGAATCCAGGCAAGAGGATCTTATCAGGACTTTTGTTGTCAGTTCAGTGAAACCTATCCAGGGAAGCCCGGTCGATGGGCTGAAACCTGACCCCGATGGGCGGATGGTGAAAAGTGAACGCTACAAATACTGGATATACAGCCAGGGAAAACAGCGTGAATCACTTTTCGATACAAAGAATGATCCGGGCGAAATGATCAATCTTGCCACGGATCCCAAATTCCAATCGATCCTGACGGAGCACAGGAAGATGCTGGCCGACTGGTGTCTCCGGTACAAGGATGATTTTGGCCAGTAGGGAGAAATGCCGGGTGAGAACACAAATGTAACCGGAAACAACTAAAAGGGTGCCTTTTATTTTTTTAATATTTCAGAGACTGTTTAAATTTTATAAAGTCTTTTTTCAGTTGAATATTTTTACGGAAATCTTTGTGTTTTAGTGTCTTTGTGGCCTCGTTTTCCTGCCACTAATGGCACAAATTCACCAAGGTTTCACTAAGGGAAAACCAATTTGTCCGGAATAATCTAATTTTAACCAGTCTCTCAATGTTTGAATACATCCTGAAAATATATCTTTGATTGTTAAAACAAACCAAATGTACAGAACACCCCTTATCTCCCTGCTGACCATTTGCTCAGCCGGATTGGCTCCTGCAGCCATGGGACAGAAAGCTGCAAAACAGCGTCCCAACATCATCTACATCATGTCGGATGACCATGCTTACCAAGCCGTCAGTGCCTATGGCTTCGGCCTGAACAAAACTCCCAACATTGACCGGATTGGTCAGGAGGGAGCTATCTTTACCAGGGCCTGTGTGAACAATTCGCTCTGCGCTCCAAGCAGGGCGACCATGCTGACGGGTAAACACAGCTTTGTCAATGGAAAAACCGATAACAGGGGTGGCTTCAACTGGGATCAGGACAATTTTCCAAAACAGTTGCAAAAGGCTTGTTATGCCACTGCCATGATTGGGAAAATTCACCTTGATGGACTCCCGCAGGGATTTGATTATTCGAATGTCTTACCAGGACAGGGAAATTACTACAATCCCGATTTCCTTGAGAACGGAGTAAAGAAGAGATATTCCGGTTATGTAACAAAGCTGACGACGCAATTTGCCCTTGAATGGCTCGATCAGAAACGCGATAAATCGAAACCATTTTGTCTGCTGTATCACCAGAAGGCTCCGCATAGAAACTGGCTTCCGGAAGAAAAATATTTGAATTTATTTGAAGACCGGGTGTTCCCGTTTCCCGATAATTTTTACGATGATTATTCTGGCAGGGGTACTGCAGCGCATACGCAGGCCATGGAGATCACCAAAATCATGGGTTGGGGTCATGATATGAAATTTGAAAATGATCCCTATACCGGTGCGCCTACCAATTTCATGGCAGATATCAACCGGATGGATGACAAGCAGCGCCAGGCCTGGCGGAGCGTTTATAACCCGAATAATGAAGCTTTTTTAAAAAACAAGCCGGAAGGTAAGGAGCTGGACAAATGGAAGTTTCAGCGATACTTGCGTGATTATTTAAAAGTAATCCAATCGGTGGATGATGGGGTAGGTGAATTGCTGGATTATCTGGATAAAAACGGTTTAAAGGATAATACCATTGTGGTTTATACCTCCGACAATGGATTCTATCTTGGTGAGCACGGATGGTTCGACAAACGGTTCATGTACGAAGAGTCCTTCAGGGTACCATTGATGATCCGTTATCCGAAGGAGATCAAACCCGGCACCAGGATTGGCAGTCTGGTGCAAAACCTCGATTTTGCCCCAACTTTTCTGGATTATGCCGGTGCAAAAGTCCCCTCTGACATGCAGGGAGAATCCTTCCGAAAATTGGTTTCCGGCAAAACAAAAGTTGGGCGCGATGCGACCTATTATACCTATTACGAATATCCGGCTGAACACAGCGTCAAACGACATTATGGGGCAGCCACCGACCGGTACAAGCTGATTCATTTTTATTACGATGTAGATGAATGGGAGTTGTACGACCTGGAAAAGGACCCACACGATATGAAGAGTGTCTACAACGATCCGGCATATGCCGACGTGCAGAAAATGATGCACAAAAAACTTGCTGAACTACGCTTAAAATATGGTGATTCGGATGCAAACGACCAAAAGTACATCGATGCTTTCCTAAAAGGATTGAAGAAATAAGTTTGAAAAGTTTGAAGGGTTTGAAATGTTTTTTCCCTATGAATGGAATTGTACCGGTCTCGGAGCGAAGCCGAAGGGATTAGAATGACAAGTATTACAATAATAACAATGCCCGGTCCCTGAGCGGAGCCGAAGCGTAACCCTATAAACTTTTAAACCCTTCAAACCCTTCAAACTTTATAAACCCTTCAAACAATTGAAGTAACTCGGCCTCCTCACAAATAGTAGACAAATCCGATACTCGCCATAATTACCTGTTTGGGTACATAAACCTTTCCGCTGTTAAGCCTGACGGTCTCCTTGTTGCCATTGAGGATGGTCGTTTTGAGCTCTTCGTAACCGGTCTTTGATTTGGATTGCTGGTAGTCGAATGCCAGTTTGAGCTGTGTCTTCTCAGTTACTTTGAAGCGGAAGGCTGTACCGGCAAGCAGGTCAAGTGAAATATTCACCGTGTTGGTATTCTGCTGCAGGTAGACCCAGGTTTTTGAGGAGTGCTCATAGAGGAGTTTCTGACTCGGCAGGTAAGCGACGTTCATTCCTGCTATCAGATGGAAATCCCAGGCAAAGCGGTCGAAATTGAAGGAGTATACCGGCCCGAAAAGCATACTGTTCGACATCCATGAATTGACTGAAAGTGTCAGGTTGTCCCGCTCTGTCTCGGCAAATGGAACCTGATCTACCATTCTGTTTTCCATCATGGTTCCCATCCCATTCCGGTCGGTCTGGTTGCTGTTGAGCATCACCACCCCTTTGAAACCCCAATGTTCATTGAAAGGATAGGTGGCATCCAGATTCAGTGCAAATCCTTTGCGGGCAAAGCCATTCTCCTCCTGGTCCGGATTGGTGTTGGCAAAAGAGCCGATGGGCCAGCATCTGCCCATCGAGAGTGAGAAATACCAGTTGTCGGGTTGCGCAGATAAGGCGGGGGCGATGGCGAGTAACACAAGAACAAACCAGAGCTTTCTCATGGAATTTTGCTTAAATATTTAGAAAATTGACAAGTAGGGCAGAAGCATCCCCTGTATGATCTTTCCGGTGGCAGGGTCAAGCTGGGAACCAAAAAGGCTGTGGGGAATGGAGAAGATAGACAGTGTCACCAGTGAGGCTAAAACCACCCAGTTTCTTGATTCAGCTTTTCTGTTGAACAACCAGGCAATCATCCAGGCGATGAAGGCAATCAGCGTCTTGTTGTCGGTCAGGTCCCAACCATAGGGAACGCCGGCCCAAAGTTCATCAAAGGCATATTTTTGCACCAGAGGGCCCATGATCAGTCCACCCACAAAAATTGTGGCAAGGGTGATTTTCATCATCTTCTGGGAGGGAATTCTGAATAGCGCGAACAGCCCGGCTACATTGCTGAAGAGCATGGCCAAAAACATGATCAGGATGTGTGGTATCAAGACAAATTGAGGTACTGCACCTTTGAAACGGATCACAATTGGAGCCCCATCGTTCAATACGACCGTCTCCGCTCCCTTTTTCAGGACAATCTTGTACTCCAGTTTTCCCGCCATTCCCTGGTGGGGGAGGGAAGCTGCAAGGTTTTCCCCATCGCGGACCATATCCAAACCGGTAAAATCTACTTTCTGGGGGTAGATGCGGTATTCCAGCCGGCCTGTAACATCCGGGTCAGCAACTTTTATGGCAATCGGACAATCCCCGGGACTATCGGTGGATCTCAACAGTTTGAATTTATAGGTTTGACCCGCAAGGGTGGTTTGTGTTCGTTTCGGATGTGTCGGGCCTGTCAAACGTTGGTATATGGCTGCGGAAATGGTCAACAACACTGCGAAAATCCATATGAGTGCTTTCTTGTTTTGCATGCGTATTCTGTTATAGATGTTGAGGCAATTCGTGGTTTATTCATTAGCGGTGTACGGTATCTGCCCTTTTACGTTTCAATTTTCCCCTTTCGGGAATTGATTTTCGGTGTGAAATTACAACAATGGCTGTGTGAAAAAAAACAGCAGCAGAAAAAATTTGAAATTTGGGTAGAAAACTATGGCAACTGGAAGATGTGAAGCAGAGTTTTCTTATTTTTACAACTCTTTCATCCGCTATTTATAAAATTACGACCCCATGAAATTAAAAGTTATCCTTTTGTTTGGAATTATAATGTTTTCAATGGTCTCAAATTCATCACTTTTTGCCAAGGGCAAGGAACAGGGAACTGTGTCGTTTGCCGACAAGAGCGACCAGAAGAGGGTAGATGTCATGATGGATGGTGTGCTCTTCACCTCCTACATCTGGCCGGAAAATGTCATGAAACCAGTTTTGTATCCTGTCATCACGGCTTCAGGTAAAGAGGTTACACGTGGATTTCCCATGAAACCAAGAGCAGGGGAGCGCGTAGACCATCCTCACCATGTTGGTATCTGGTTCAATTACG
>CAZVTL010000271.1:0-5095 GCA_964630075.1 uncultured Tangfeifania sp. | reverse complement strand
CTTTGGGGATTCTGAATTGGTAGAGTATGGATGCAACCTGAGGATCAGCGGATGATGGATGAAACAAGGTAGAAATTGATTGAAATAAAGAAATGGAAACAGAGCCTGAAAGCAGATCCAGCACAAACAAAATGGCCAGCGCCGCAACCAGGAAAAGCAGTCCAACGTTATTTCTTTTATTCAACTTCATGGTTTCAATAGGTAGATTGACCTCATTTCAACTCTTCAAACATTTCAAACACTTCAAACCCTTCAAACTTTTCCCTATTCAATCTTCCGATAATAATAAAACTCCTTTCCCTGGCTAATTTCAGGATGCAAAATTTTCACGAGATCTGCCAAAACCAGGTCAGGATGCATTACCCCACTCTCCCAATAATCGTTTCCACCTCCGGGAACCGATCGAAGGTTGTTGTTAAAGACCATGCGATTCCTGACCACAGGCAAGGAAGCAAATCGCTGATCATAGGACAACAATTCAGCCATGCTGCCCACACTTCCGCAATTGATCCAAAAATCTGCCTTTCCAGCACGCATGAAAACTTCTTCCAAAGATACTGGAAATGCCTCTTCCGAGGAATTGTCATTCCACAAAAATCGGCCTCCTGCATCGGCGATCAGCACAGCGAGGTTGGATTGGCCGCCCGCCATCCACCAGGTATCCTTGAATGGTAGTCCTGTTAGTACAGCAGGTTTTTTCGCTATTTTTAACGCCTCACTTTTTATCTTGTAATAATTGGACTGAATGGCATGAAACAGACTATCTGCCACTCGCTGTTTCGAGAAAAAAGAACCAAAGAAATTGATCCACTCTGCCTTCGAAACCGGACTTTTCTCCAGATACTCGCCAACCAACACGACAGGAATTCCCAGGTCTTTCAACTTGTTAAGCTGAGCATTGATCTCTGATCCAACCCCATAAGCGAATACCACATCCGGTTTGATCCGAAGTATCAATTCATAATTGAGTCCCTGCTCATAGCCTACTTCCTGGATTCGGCCGTCAGCGACTCCTTTTTGAACCCCGGGATGGGTCACGTAATTGCAACCCGACAAACCGGCAATTGCATCGACGCTTCCCAAAGCATCCAGAAATCCAATGTGCGTCGTGGAGAGACAAACCACTTTTTGAACAGGGGTCATGAAAACCTGCTTCCCCAGCAGAGCAGCAGGAATCTCCGTACCTCTCTCCAATAGATAATATTCAAAATGATTGTCAGTGGACTTTTGCCAGGGGTCAATCACCGTCAATTTCTTGTACTCCCTGAATTCCTGAATGGCAAAACCTGTTGCTTCCGAATTCTTTACCAATCCGTCACTGCTGGCCGGCTTTGCACTTTTTGTGCCTGAACCGCAACCTGACAAAAGAGATAGGGAAAGGAGGCCGACTACCAATCTACCTTGCAAAAATTCCATCATGAAAAACTTTTGTGCACTTTTATTGAACCATCCGACGAATAGAGACCACAAGATACCAGAAATTACCACCCCCATCGCTATTGGCTTCGCTGAACTTCGTTTCGTAATTTGTAATTACCCTATCTGCCTCTAATCACCCTTGCCTTCAGCACCTCTTTTTTAGAAATCGTCTCCACAGCCACAAAATAGACCGAAGAGCGAAGCTGCGAACAATTGAGTTCCATGGGAGTCGTTGTTAACATGCGCTGCTCTTCCGACAATTTATGTCCGGAAAGATCGTAAAAAATAACCCTGCCATACTCCTCTTTTCCGGTATTGACCAAATAGAGTATATTAAGTCCGGGATTGTTGGGATAATAAATTTTGAATTGGGTAGCCCCCACGGGAGTTGGTTCCGGATCTAACGGTGAAAAAGTCGAGCCACATCCATAGGAATTGATCAATAGGGATGTTTTTAGGTTGATCTCGGGAATCCAGTAAAAAGGTTCCCAGGTACCTCCCTTCAAACAATAGGCATTGTTCAGGTCACTGCTTTTCCTTGGAGCGGCATTGTAAACAGCAATGGTATCCCCTGCATTGCCGTAGTTGATATCATATCCTATAAAATATTTGCCCTTTACCTGGATGGGCTTGTCAAGCGCAACAAAATTCATGGCATCTGCCTTTAATGACCTGATGGGGATTTTGACTGTCTTCAGGAGTTCCCCGGGAAGTCCTGTCGCTTCGTTGACTGCATAAAATTGAAATGAAACGTTGCTGATACTGTTGTTAACAACGGAAACTGCCTTTGCAAGACCAACCGAAAAAGCGGAGATGGTGGTCAAATCTGTCTTGTCGAATTCCTGCGCATAGCTATTAATCCTCAAATAGTTATGCCCTGACACATAACCTCTGCCACCGACCATTTTGGTGAGTTCATAGGTCTCAGCTGCCATAACGTCAGAAAAATGGTCACAGGTCGAACCCAAACTATAGGGATTCATTGCTTCAATTTTGGTTTCTCCGGTATTAAGCGGATCCAACCATTTTTTTAACTGCTTGGTCGTGATGGATGAATGGCTCCACTGGTAAGCCATCATCACATAATAATCATTGACAGAGTTCTCACAAGTTGCCAGCCCGCCCTGAAGCGTACCGATAAAAAGATTTGCTTCGTTGAACAAGGGACCACCAGAGGAACCCGGCTCTGTTGTGCCAATATCCCATCTTTTAATCCACCAATAACTGTTGGGGACACTTCCATACTGGTTGTAGGTACCAATACCCGGTGCATCATTGTCAATGGAGACCTTCTTTACATCCCCTTTCGGGTGATGAACAGATCTGGTGGAAAGAGGTGTTGTTTTTCCATGGTCCCATCCCACATAATATGGCCGGAATTCTGGTGGTGGCAGCATTTCCAGCTCAACCAACGCAAAATCCAGAGAATCGGAACGTGCGCGCAGGATGGAACCCGTCATGGATTGTTCACCAAATCCATTAACACTCTCCCCTTTCCCGCAAAACGGACTTTCATAATTGAAGGAGTATACTGTCCGTTGTGCATCGGAGGCATTCTGGATGCAATGACCCGCCGTAATCAAATAGGGTGTTTTGTCTCTCTTGGTATTGTTGACAAGCGTTCCCGTGCAAAGATCTGTTCCATCCACAACAAGCTGGACAACTGATTGTTTCTCTTTGTTAAGCATGACCGCATCCTTGCAGAAAACATCCATGTTACAACTCCCTGCTGCCCCAAGTGGCCTGGTTCCAATGACATTCTTGTAGCCATGGTTGACCTGCGATATATGCAGTTCACCCTTGACAGAAACCGATTCCGGTTCATTGTATTCAACAATTATTTCATCCACCGGCAATGGGAAAATGGGCAGTACCCCGGAGCTTTGCTCGTTGTTCGCATTGAAGGCCCCCCTGAGAATCTGATGATCGGCAGAGTAGATAAAAATGGAGGCTCCCGTAGGCAAAATGGCCTGATCAAATAGAATGCTCAATGAATAGGCGCCTTTGGACCGAATGGCAATCCGCCAGATTTTCATTCCGTCAACAATTTCCCAATCTCCGGAACGATCCGGACTGATGTCAACCTGGAAACTCCTGGCAAACTTCTGTTTCTTGAAAAGAGAGCTGGATTGGTCCTCCAAAAGCTGTAAATCATTGTTGTCGACGTGCGGAAGTTCCACAACCGGCAACTGAAGATGAGCAGCTTTCAAGCGGTTAAATGAGGCGGGAGTTCCTCCATAGGATATCTGACCCTTACAGGGAAAAGACACCATGGAAGCCGCGATCAAGATTAGGTATAGGATACGTCTCACCGTCCAAAATTGGTTTGCCCAAATATAGGATTTATCACCAAATGTACCATCTATTATCTTTTTGAGAAATAAATATCTGAGAAATTCATGAAGGAGGTCCAGTCATAGAGGTTGATAGCATGTTTGCCCGACCGGATGTGGTATCCGATGGTTCCAGTCAACGGCTGCTGAAAATCAGGAAATTCCTTACCAGGAAGGCCCTCTTTTCCAAGTAGCTGGTAGACTGGAGAAGCTGCTACGCAAGCCAGGAATTCACCCTTTGGATCGGACCACTGGTCCTCTTCTGCACTGCAAACATAGAGTGGCCTGGGGGCGATCAAAGCAAGGAGTTCATGCTGGTCAACCGGCAAATCTTCCTCCTTCCGGTTGAATTTCCTGAAATTTTCGCAAAACCAGTGGGGGAAAGAGGTATTGATCCGCTCAACCGTTTCTCCAAATATTCGCTTGGACAAGGCAGCACCTCCGCAACCCGATTCGTTGGACACCACAATGGCAAACCGCGGATCGTTGGCTCCTGCCCACAAGGCGGCCTTTCCCAGTCGGGAATGACCCAAAACTACCACCTTCTTCGCATCTATCTCTTTGACCTTTACCAGATAATCCATAACCCTTGAGAGTCCCCATGCCCATCCTGCCACGGTTCCCCATGAATGGCTGCTGCGTGTTTGGGGAAACAGACTGTGAACCCCATTCTGAAAGCCATCGTCAAAATCAGGATCCAGATCCCCGCAATAGACGGTCGCCAATCCATATCCCCTGGCTATCAGTTCCCGGACCGGCCAGGAAACAGTGTCGCTTCCCCGCAATGATTCATTGGATTTGTTTGCGGTAATACCCTTTGCGGCATTGTTTCTTACCCAGTAATTGGTAATGGCAATGGCAGGATCATCTGTAATGGTGTGATTTCCATTGAAATTAAGTCCTAAAAAGAGGGGGTGCTTTTTACCAGCTTTCGGCAAATAGAGCAGAACATTGATTAACAGCGTCTTTCCATCCCTTTCAAGGGTTAGCTGTACCTCTCGCCGGAGAGCCTGCCCGTTGAATGCGTTTTTGTCTTCGGAAGTCACCAAAGAAGATAATTGGACCTTCCCGGTAGGTGTCTTTCCATACACTTCATTTTCAAATAATTCCAATATCTCTGCACGCCTTATTTTCCAATCAGCGGCTCCTTTAACAGGCTGGCCACTGTTAAACAACAGCGGATTGGGCAATGTATAGGCTGGCATTTTGGCTTCATCGTAATTGGCGACAAATGCCTGACCAAAGAGCGTCACTGAAAGAATCAGAAAGAGGGTTGAAAGAATAGCTTTTTTCATAATAGAAGTGACTAAAGTGAACTAAAGTGACTAAAGTTACGATATAAT
>CAZVTL010000270.1:0-5152 GCA_964630075.1 uncultured Tangfeifania sp. | reverse complement strand
GGTTGTATTTCAATTTGTTAAACATCTTGTGGGTGATGGATCCCTGGAGGATAGCGCTGTTGTTTTTGCTATCCTTCAGGGCGATCCTCCTGAAAACAATGGAATCATCGGCGAATTCGACCGGCTGACTGAAGGTATAGGCTGTTTTGGTGTAATCAATGCCGATCTTACCCTCTTTGATGTTGACCTTCCCGATAAAACAAGGATCCTTCAAACTACCTGTAATGGCGACTGATCCATTGCCGGTTCCACTTACCCCATTTGAAAAGCTTCGAAGGAAAGGGAAGATGGTCTCCAGTGGGAAATCTGTCAAATTTGCCTGGTAATTCAGGGAGTCACAGTTTAAGGCATAATATCCGCTGATCAACAGTGATGTCGTATCCCTTTTGTTGAGTTTGATGGTGGTATAGATGCGGTTCTCCTCCTTGTCCAATTTGTTGCTGAGCAGTACATCCCCAAAATAGTTTTTATAATAGTGGAAATTTCGGATGGCCAGGTTGCTGTTCATGAAAAATGAATTTTCAATATCGGCAATTTCTGTTGTGCCGCTCAATGAGCCTTCGATGCCAATTTTTTGTTTGGAGATCAGGTCCAAGAATCCCAGGTTGATACCGTTGGCTTCGATTTTTAATTTGTCGGATGGATTCTCCGAAAGCTGACCATTGATCCTGAAAAATTCGGACCCATGCTGCAATTTGAAATTATTGACCGACACCAACGTGGAATCGATATGAATTTTGCTGTTGTCAAATTGCCACAAGGTATCTGAGACCAGAAATTCGGAAGGTTTGATAAAAAAGTCGACCATTCTTAACCCTTGGGGTGATTTTGAAAAAATCCCGTCAATGTCTATTTTGCCACTAAAATTGTGCTTGTTGGCAGTGCCCCAGGCAAAAGTGGTCAGCAAGGTATCGTTGAATAGGGTATTGTCCAGTGCGATGTTCTCCAATGAGTAATTTTTCCCAAGGGATGCCTCTTTGACACCCAAACGGAGAATCCATTGCTTCCCTTCATTTCTGGATGAAAAATTAAGGTCTCTGGCATGGTAAGCGCCGAAAGAGAGATCTTCTGCCTTGCATTCCAGATAGAGGCTTTTGCTGGTTGAGTTGATCTCTCCCTTCATCGTTACCGGTGAGTTGGGTGTTAATTCCGGCAGAAAGAAATAGGTTATCAGCTCCGGTTTCTTTACATTGATGTCGAAGTTGAAAATATTGTTTCCGGCAATTTTTTCCTTGCTGAAGGGGAAATCTGCCGAGGGAAGATAGTATTGAAGGTAGTCACGCAACGTTAGGCCAAACTCCAGGAAGCGGTATTTGCCTACAATATCAACATCCGCAATGTCAGACCGAAGGGTGATGGTATTTCTCTCTGTCGAATTGGTGGTGCTCAAATTGAGCGCCTTCACATCGAAGATTTTACCTTCCCTGGACAACTTTATCTTCTCCAGTACAATCGAACCGTTCAACTCATCGATGTTCTTACCTGAAAAATTGGCCTTTGTGTCAAAAGAAACAATGGCATCCTTGTGGAGCTTGTCGAGCCCCAGTACATAGAGGTTGGCCCTGGTTACCGAGGAGGTGAAATTAAAGTCCGGAATCTTCTGTTCCAGATTGGCCATCCCGGAAAACTCCAACCTCAGTTTATCGTCATGGACGGTTAGCTGTCCGTCGTAACTCTTGTTACTGGCCTTTCCTTTCAGGTAGATCGAATCGATGCGGTTGTCGTTGTAATAGAGGCTGTCGATGTTTCCATCGAGTATGGCATTGAAATTGGTTCCTTTTTTGTTCAATTTTACCACTGTATGAAGCGTCACCTCCCCCAGTTTATCATATCCAAGGAATTTTCCGGCATTGAAGGATTTGGCATCCAATACGCCCCGCAAAACCAATGAACCGGTTAAGCTGGGAGCTATGGCAATATCGGTCGACAAAGAGCCAAGATCGCCGTTCAAATTACCATAAGCCACGAAGTCGGAGGGAAAACCGCTGAAGGTACCCTGGTAGGTAAGATCCACATCATCGAGCAAGGATGCCGGGATTTTTGGATACCGCAATGTGGCCTTGTCTGGCAATCTCACCAGGGAAAAATCATTGAAATTGAAAGTGTTGTTGTAGAATTTCAAAAAGATGTAGGTGTCATGCCAGTTGGGCAATCCTTTGAGTTCCAGGTCTGCATTGAACGAGGTCTTCCGTCCGATCCTGAAGTTTAATTTTTTGAACTTCAGGTTGTCGATGGTACCCTTTACCGCTCCGGAAAACAGCACGGACTCGTTCATTCCCCAGATATCAGGCATGAAATAGGCAAGATCGGACAAGGAGACCAATGATTCGGATAGATTGCCATCGTAAATATACTGGAATGCAAAAGGCAAATCCTCCAGTTCATTTACGGTAGAAGGTTTGTCAATTGGAATATGTTTCCGGTGGGTCACCTTCATGGAATCAGAAAAGATATTGGAGTAGGGGGAGATCAATGCAAACTTTTCAACATGTAATCCGGATGAATCCACAGCTGCGTTGAAGGTCATATTTTTCAGCGAAAATCCCGATTGTTCCTTGAAAGAGGCATTGTCAAGGGTCATGGTGGTGGCAGATTCCCTCCTTTTGATGTGGACCAGTGAAAAGTTCAGATCTTTGATATTTAGGTTGTTGAGGTTTATTCCTTCGTGGTGGAGGGTGTCAGCAAATGGCTTTTTAAAGCGGAATTCAGCATCCCTGACAAACAGGTTGTTGAAGGATACATCCCAGGGGGTTTTTCCCTGGGTCGGAGGTGCAGCACGGAGAGAGTCCAGAATAAACTGGAAGTTGGTGCCTGCAGTGTCCTGGAACAGGTGGATGCGGGGTTGCTGGACAACGATGCTGCTCAGGTGAATTCGGCGATGATTCAGTCTGATACTGTCAATCTGAAGTTTCAGCTGATCGATGTAGATCAGTGTATCCCTGGATTGATCTTCCACCAGTATTTTTTCGAGTGTAAGCTGGTCAAAAAAGGAGATATCAATCCCGCCAATCATAATTTTTGTATTGAACGACTGGCCAACCTCATCCATTAACCACCTGATTGCAAAGGTCTGGAAAGTATTGCTGCGGAACGCGACATACAAAACCTGCGGCAGAGCTACCAGCAACACGGTTATGACTACGAAAGTCTTAACCTTTTTTTTGATAACTTTGAACGCGGAAGGAGAAGGTTTTTTTACTTCTGTCACGAGGTTTAAATTATAATTCCGGCAAGGTACGATACCTTCGCCTGTCAGATGGAAGATGCCATGGGTCAGGTTAGGATTATCATCACTTTAGCCGCTAAAATTAATATTTTTTAGCAGGATGAGCAGATCCTGGTGGGATCAAAATGAAATGAGCAAAAGCGAAAACAAAAATATTGTCATCCTGGGAATCGAGTCCTCTTGCGATGATACCTCTGCGGCCGTGATTTGCAACCAGTTGATGTTAAGCAATGAAGTAGCCGGACAGGCAGTGCACAAGGCATATGGTGGAGTGGTGCCGGAACTGGCCTCCAGGGCACACCAGCAGAATATTATTCCGGTTGTGGAGATGGCGGTTCAGAAAGCAGGAGTTAAGCTGGATGAAATTACCGCCATTGCCTTTACGCGGGGTCCCGGGTTGTTGGGATCGCTTCTGGTTGGTACCTCCTTTGCCAAGGCATTTGCCCTGGCACGCAACATTCCATTGCTGGAGGTTAACCATCTGCAGGGACATGTTTTGGCCCATTTTATCCGGGAGCAGGACGAGGAGCACCTGGAACCAAAGTTTCCCTTCCTCTGCCTGCTTGTTTCTGGTGGCAATTCACAGATTATTGTGGTGAGGAACCACCTGGAGATGGAGGTGATCGGACAGACCATCGATGACGCAGCCGGGGAGGCATTTGACAAGTGTGCCAAAGTGATGGGTTTGCCCTATCCGGGAGGCCCATTGATCGACAAGCTGGCCAAATCCGGGAATTCAAAGGCTTTTGTCTTCTCCAAGCCTCGGATTCCTGGACTCGATTACAGCTTCAGCGGACTGAAAACCTCCTTTTTGTACCTGCTGCGGGACGAAATTGCCAAAGACCCGGATTTTATCGACCACCACAAGGCAGATCTATGTGCTTCGCTGCAGTATACCATCATCGAGATCCTTTTGTCCAAACTGAAATTGGTTGCCCAACAGACTGGAATCAAAGAGATTGCCGTTGCCGGTGGAGTCTCTGCCAATTCAGGGCTGCGAACAGCTTTGCAGGAGGCGGCACTGCACCAAGGCTGGAAAATGTACATACCACCCTTCAAATACACCACCGACAATGCTGCAATGATCGCCATTACCGGTTACTACAAATATTTAAAAGGTGATTTCGCTTCGCTGGATGCTGTTCCATTTTCAAGGGTAGTCATAAGTTGATTTCGGATTTTGGATTTTGGATTTTGGATTGGAAAACGCAGAATGTTGATAGGTGAAATCTGAGAATAAACTGATGTGCAAATGAAGCATGAAAAATTTTCCCTCAGAAAAAGGTTCAAGAGCTTTGGATATGCTTTCAATGGACTGAAGGTACTGTTCAAAGAGGAGCACAACGCAAGGATACACCTGGTTGCAGCTTTTTGCGTCATCTTACTCGGGTGGTTTTTAAAGCTTTCAGACCTGGAATGGGTCGCCATCTCTTTGGTGATCGGGGCAGTCTTTGCTGCCGAACTATTCAATTCTGCAATAGAGAACCTGGCGGATCATCTTGCACCAGAGAGACATGCAAACATCAAGAAGGTCAAAGATTTGGCAGCGGCGGCGGTGCTGGTGTGTGCCATTATGGCTGTGGCCGTGGGATGTTTGGTATTTCTCCCAAAATTATTAGCTATTAGCCATTAGCAGTTAGCTAAAAGCCAACAGCTAACTGCTAATAGCTAACAGCCTTTTCCCCTACCACGCAAAAATCGGATAACTCTCCATCATTTTGTTGACCTCGGTACGGACAGATAAAATGGTCTTCTCATTGTCTGCATCCATCAGAACCCTGTCAATCAGCTCAACAATCAAACCCATCTGACCCTCTTTCAAACCCCTTGTAGAGATGGCTGGTGTGCCAACCCTAAGGCCTGATGTTAGGAAAGGGGAACGGCTGTCGAATGGCACCATGTTCTTGTTGATGGTAATGTCGGCTT
>CAZVTL010000269.1:3773-5160 GCA_964630075.1 uncultured Tangfeifania sp. | reverse complement strand
CTCCTTAATCTTAATATTCTGGTAATGCACCTCATCCCCGTGGTCCTGCAGCAGAATGTGGCCGGTAGCGAATTCGCCGAAACCCTTCACCTTGGAGAATTTGCTGGTAGCAACGACAGCTTTCCATTCAGGGGTTCCGCGGACATACTCCACGATCTTGATGCCGTTCAGGTAGTGGGTAACCTTCTCCCCGTTCATCTCGATGCGGGCACGCTCCCACTGGTCGACGCCATTGCTGCGCTTGACGGCCTGGTTCTTGTCGAATTGCTGTGAGTTGGCAGGAATCAGGTCATAAAGGGAGGCCAGGGTCCGGTTTCCGTTGATCCCCGCTTTTGCATCCGGATGCACCTTGTCATCCAGGATCTGGTATTCACAGCCGACGTTGGAATAACCCACCCCATTGGCATTGGGCTGAATGAAATATTTGATACCGCCATTGGCGCCCTTGGTGAATTTGAAATCCACCTCCAGGACAAAATTCTTGTACGCCTTTGCTGTCAAGATATCTCCGCCTCCCTTGTTCTCAGGCAGGTTGGCAACCAGTTCGTCCCCCTTGATGCTCCAGCCTTTGGAGGGCTGAACACCATCGCGGGCATTGACCCAGCCACTCATCCCCTTGCCATCCCAAAGCAATTGCCATCCTGCTGCCATTTCGGCTTTGGTCAGACTGTTTCTGAGGTAGCTAACTTCTGGTGCATCCGTTTTCTTCTGCTCTTTTGCCAGTTTTTCGGTTTTAATGCGGATATTTCTCCAGCTCACAGTCCTACCCTCGACCTCCTTGTTGGTGCCTATGCCATGCACCTGAAGACAGATGATACCGGTTGACGTCATGTCGTCGACCAAATTGGCACACGCCACGCCATTGAGCCAGGTGCGGATGGTGTTGCCTACACACTCCACCCGGTAACTGTTCCACTCCCCCTTCTTGTAGGCAGACTTGGCCGCCTGGTTGTACTCCATCGGATAGAGCCAGCCACGGCGTGCCTCATCGTAAATACCGGCCGACCAGGCCCGGTCCGAATCATCGCACTCGATCTGGTAGCCATGTACCCGACCGCCTTTGATGGCTGGATCGCTGATGCTCCGGATCTGAACCCCTGAATTGAGTCCGCGCTCCATCTTCATCTCGTACTCCAGGATAAAATCACCATAGTTGACCGTTGTGGCCAAAAAGCTGTTGGGACTGTTGCAGATACTGGTGCCAACAATCTCCCCGTTGATGATCTTGTATTCGGCATTGCCGTTGACCACCTTCCAGCCATCCAGGTTCTTTCCGTTGAAAAGGGATACCCAGCCCGACTTGGCGGCAATGGCCCCTGATACCACAAACAACAATAAGAGTAAAAAGCTTAATTTTCTCATGAGTATAGATTTAATTATGAATTAC
>CAZVTL010000269.1:0-3673 GCA_964630075.1 uncultured Tangfeifania sp. | reverse complement strand
GGGCAGAGAAAAAGGTAGATAGTGAACTCACCCGGATGGGCATCGAGTCCTTTCTCCCCTTGCAACGCAGGCTGAGGCAGTGGAGCGACCGCAAAAAATGGGTGGAGATGCCCCTGATTTCAGGATATGTCTTTGTTCGCATCACGCGCAAACACTACGATGCAGTGTTGCAGATCGACAATGTAATGCAGTACGTCCGCTTTGAAGGAAAGGCCGCCATCATCCGCGACCAGGAAATCGAGTTGCTCCGCCGCATGCTCGGACAAACCGAAACAGAGGTGGAAATTACCATGGAAGCGTTGCAACCTGGTACCCTGGTCGAGATTGTTGCCGGCCCGTTGATGGGACTAAAGGGCGAACTCATCTCCTATCGTGGCAACAACAAAGTGGCCATGCGCATTCCCCCGCTTGGATTTACCGTACTGGTCGAATCGCCTTCCGCCAACCTGGCAGTGGTAAAAGAATAAAAAAGAGACTTGACGAGAGGGGGAGAGGGAGAAGGGGCGAGTGGTCACATAGACTATTTCTCAGGACTTTGAGATATCTGACAAATAAAAAATCAATGAAATTTAATCGAACTTCGAATTTGTAAAACCTTATTTTCCAAGGCAACCTTAGTAGAAAAAGATCCTCACGATATAGCTAACCTTATTACCTTATTTTAAAATTATTGTTTTTTGATAGAATTTTAGAAATGTTTCGTATTCCTCTGCAAAACTGGCCTTTCTGTGATGAACTTCCTGGTTCAGTATATATCGACAAACTCTATCCACACCTGATTTTGATACTGAAAATGCAGAACAGGTATCTTGCCATCTAAATACTCCAGGACATAGGTTGTACCTGTTGATGAAAATTTCAGAACCATTCTCAACCAAACTGGCCAATGTTTCTTCAGAAATGTGTGGTGCACGGGAAACAAGAAAGTGTATATGTTCTGGATTCGCATAGATTGAGTATAGTGAGCAATCTGAGTTTTTAACAATTCCAGTTATATACTTTTCAATTCTTACCCGTTGATTCGATGGGATAATTGGCAATCGGTGCAAGGTTGAAAATACAAAATGGGTATAAAGGTTATTGTATTCAATGTTCATAAAATAAGGTAATAAGGTTATTCTAAATTACAATACATTTCTACTAAGGTAGCTTGAGAAAATAAGGTATTATATTATCGAAATTGTTTAAGCGAAGAAGCAAATCAGCATTGAGCAAAAATCCGGATGATTTTATTACGAAACGTGCTATAACTATAAATATACACCATTTTCAACAATTTTCCAAATTAGCCACTCACCCCCTTCGCCCCTTTTCCTACTCTTTTTTTATATAGCTCATTTCTCCAAATTTCTTCATATCTTCGCAATAAACCCACTTATCCATTCAACATGAAAGGCATCATTCTAGCTGGCGGATCAGGATCGAGGCTACACCCGATCACCCTCGGAACCTCCAAACAATTGCTTCCGATCTACGACAAACCCATGATCTACTACCCGCTCTCGGTCCTTATGCTGGCCGGTATACGCGAGGTGCTGATCATCACCACACCTGAAGAACAATCGGCCTTCATCCGGCTGCTGGGCGACGGCTCCCAGTGGGGAATCGAACTGCATTATGTCGTCCAACCCTCACCCGACGGACTAGCCCAGGCATTCCTGCTCGGCGAAGCCTTTATCGGAACCGACGACGTCTGTCTCGTGCTGGGCGACAACATCTTCTATGGCCACGGCTTCGTCGACCTGCTGATCGAAGCCAAAGCACAGGTCACCAGCCACAACAAGGCTGCCGTCTTTGGCTATTGGGTCAGCGACCCCGAACGCTACGGGGTATGCACTTTCGATGAGGGCGGAAACGTCACCTCCATCGAGGAGAAGCCGTTACAACCCAAATCCAACTATGCCGTCATCGGACTCTATTTCTACCCCAACTCGGTGGTGGAGGTGGCCAAAAATATCAAACCATCCCCCCGCGGAGAGCTCGAGATTACCACCGTCAACCAGGAGTACCTCGACCGCAAATCCCTCAAAGTCGAACTGATGGGACGCGGCTATGCCTGGCTCGACACCGGCACACACGAATCACTGCTCGAGGCTGGCTCCTTCATCGCTACCATCGAAAAACGCACCGGACTAAAAGTCGCCTGCCCCGAAGAGATCGCCTACCGCAACAACTGGATCGACAAGGAGCAACTCATCGCCCAGGGCAACCTGCTCAAAAAGAACCAATACGGACAGTATTTGCTCTCACTTGTTTGAAATGTTTGAAAAGTTTGAAGGGTTTGAAAAGTTATGACAGTAAGTAGCTTCGAAGATCTTGAAATATGGAAAGAAGCGCGGGAATTGTGCAAATTGGTAAGACAATACACTTATCGCGAACCCTTTAATCATGATTACAGGTTTCGGGATCAAATTAATGCTGCCTCTGGTTCGATAATGGATAATATTGCGGAGGGATTCGACAGAGGTGGGAACAAAGAATTTATCCAATTTTTAAGTATTGGTAAAGGTTCTTGTAGTGAAACCCGCTCTCAAAGCTACAGGGCCTTTGATGCCGGTTATATCAAGGAAACAGAACTAAACGAACTGCTGGATCGAACCAACCGATTAAAAATTAAAATTGGCAACTTTATGAACTACCTAAAAAATAGTCCATTAACCGGAACAAAGTTTAAAAAAGTGTAACGAAGCTTAAACCCTTCAAACATTCCAAACTTTTCAAACCCTTCAAACTTTTCAAACATTTCAAACATTTCAAACCCTTCAAACAAAATGACATACACCGCAACTCCCTTCCCCGGCCTCTTCGTCATCGAACCCAAGGTATTTGGCGACCACAGAGGTTACTTTTTCGAATCTTTCCAGCAAATCGAATTTGATGAGAAAGTCGGCAAGACCGTTTTCGTTCAGGACAACGAATCCAAATCCGGGAAAGGGGTCCTGAGGGGACTCCATTTCCAGAAACCACCCTACACCCAGGCAAAATTGGTCCGGTGCATCACAGGCTCCATCCTGGATGTGGTAGTCGACCTCCGGAAAGAGTCTCCCACCTACAAAAAGAGCTACACGCTCGAACTAACCGACAGCAACAAACTGCAACTTTTCATCCCCCGGGGCTTCGCCCACGGGTTTGTTGTTTTAAGCGACGAGGCCATCTTTTCCTACAAAGTCGACAACTTTTATGCGCCAACCCACGATGCCGGCATCCGTTTTAACGACCCTGAGCTACTGATTGATTGGAAATTACCGACCGAAACGCTCAAATTGTCAGAAAAAGATCGGACTTTGCCTCATTTTTACGAAACCGATTTGCCCTTTTAACTGTAAAAGAAAGTTAAAATGCGGGTGAATTGCTATCTTTGCGCCGCCTGCTTTGAAACCTGACGATTACAAAAAATCAACCTTTTTGTTTTCGCCTTTTTTGATATCTCTATATCTTTGCAGACAACCCTGCTCGGTCGTGGATGTGACTGAGGAGGCGAAGCTGTGGGAAGAAAGACGGAGAGACGGGGAGGCGGAGTGACGATGAAACGGTGAGACGATGAAACGGTGAGACGGAGAGACGGTGAGACGGAGAGTCGGAACACGATTGCTGAAATTTACTGGAATATAGGATCGTCCTTCTTCGAAAGGGTTTGAAAAGTTTGAGGGGTTTGAAGAGTTTAAAAAGTTTA
>CAZVTL010000268.1:784-5236 GCA_964630075.1 uncultured Tangfeifania sp. | reverse complement strand
GTTTTGTAGGGAACTAACAACCCTATTTTGAAAGATACATTGTTGATCGACGGGCTCGAACGCAGGGACAAGGTAGTATTTGACTACCAACTTCAACCTGTAGCCTATCCCGCAGACGGTCATTGATACCAACAAGGACAAACCAATGGCTCAGAATCCGGGTTGGAACAAAATAGAAAATAAATTGTATTTTTATATCAGGGACATCTTTCACAAAAGCTGTCCCTGATTTTTTCTCCTTCAATTTTTTTCAACTCATATTAATCATTATGATAAAGCCTGTATTGACCATTTTGGTAATCTTTCTGTTGTGGACTGTCAACAGCCAACAGAAGTATACGATTCAGACAGACCGAGCTGTTACATTGGAGCAACTAAAATCAGGTCAATGCTGACATAATCCACAATAATGACATTCTTAATTTAACAACCAATTTCGATGGAAAACAACTTCGGTGGAATGCCCCGGAAGGCGATTGGTTAGTTATCAGATACGGTTGGACATGTACTGCGGCACATACCGAGCGAAACAGCGATGGATAGGATGGATTATCTCTTGACCATTTAAGTCCTGATCCATTTAAATTTTTCCAAAAAACAATAATTGCAGTTCTGTTTTTGAATAATGGTTTGTCTAACGATAAAATAAATAAAGATGCGATTGAAATTTATAGTCTGTTTGTCGGTTGTTTTACTTATAGTTGACTGCAATATATTTGGTTCTGACCAATCAAACCAATCTATACAAAAGGGAAAAAAAGTAAGGCTTATTTTCGATACCGATATGCTGACTGATTGTGATGACGCAGCTGCCATGGCCATCATGCACAAGTTGGCTGATATGGGAGAAGTGGATATTCTGGCAACGATAGTATCTTCAAAGTATCCGATGTCGGCTCCAGTGGTTAATGTAATCAATTCATATTACGGACGGCCTAATATTCCGGTAGGTGCTCCAAAAAACGGGGCTGGAGCTTATCGTCCAAACTCTGTCTTTCTTGATAAAGTTGCATCCGAATTCAAACATCAACTTAAATCGAATGACGATGCCGCCGATGCCGTTGAATTATACAGAAAGATACTTGCCTCCGAAGCAAACGGTTCGGTGGTTATACTTACAGTTGGCTACATGTCAAATATTGAAACGCTGCTTAAAAGCGAACCAGATAATTTTTCGGAGCTCACAGGAATTGAATTGGTAAAGAAGAAAGTAAAGGTTTGGATTTGTATGGGCGGAAATTTCCCTGTTGACCCTGCAAAAGACAATGTCAATTTTACAAGAGATGCCACTGCAGCTTTATTTGCCATAAACAATTGGCCCGGGAAAATAATCTTTGCAGGCCGAGAGATCGGGCACAATATTTTTATCGGTAATAAACTGCGAAACACCCCAATTACCAATCCAGTAAGAAGGGCTTATGAACTGCATCGCAGCCTAGTGAATCCGGAAAATTGGAACCATCACACAGCTGATCCTTGTGCGGTGATGCTGGCAATTAGGGGCATGGCTGATTACTGGGAATTGGAAAATGATGGCTACATAGACATGAAAGACGATTGTAGCTTCGAGTGGAAGAAAAAAAAAGGAGCTAAACAAGCCTATATCCTGCAAAAAATGGATAGGGCAAAATTGGGGAATATCATGGAAGAACTTTTGGTTTCTCCTCCGAAACATAGCAACTAAATTTTTGAATGTTAAGCCACACCTCTTTCGTCATTTGTGTAAAAGGTATGGTTAAAACATTTTTATGAAAAAGGACTGTAATTGTTACTACCTCACAATCAGAGGACGTGAATTCTCTGTTTCTAATTCCTTTGGAAGAATCTTTTGTAAGGACATATCCCTCCTTGGACTTTGTTGAATTCTTAACAAAATTGGTATAATAAAATAGTAATTTTCAGCAACTTTAGCGTTTATAATAAATCAATGATAATTTGTTTATTCAAAAATATTTCAGCTTTTTTATATCGTGCTCACGTTGTTATTAAAACAGATATTGAAATTGATATGACCATGAGAAAACCTTTGTCACACAGGAGAATGATTATTGGGAGTCGCATCTGGCAACTAATAAAACAAAATTATAAACAGATGGGAAAAGTCATCATTTTACTCTTTATATGTTATATTTTCCCACTTGCAAGTGGGAAATCCCAAAACTACTCATTGGTAACAGACAGAACAATAAGTTACAAACTACTCAAATCCGGCTTTGCAAATCCCCCCGCCGAATCCGGTCTCCGGTGCTATTGGTGGTGGCTCAACAGCATGGCCACCAAAGAGTCGATCACCCGTGACCTGGAAGAGATGAAAGCCAAGGGGTACGGGGGTGCCTCCCTGGTGGATGCCGGGAGTTCCAATTACCAGGTTGCCCTCAAAACAGTAGCCGGACCTGTTTTTATGAGTCCCGAATGGATGGAACTTTTCAAGCACACAGTGAAAGAGGCCGACCGGATTGGGATTGAGTTAAGCGTCAATGTCCAAAGTGGATGGAATCCAGGCGCTCCCTCCATCACCCCCGAGTTTGCGATGAAGAAATTGATCTATTCCGAAACGGAAATTACAGGCGGTAAAAATATCAGCATCTTTTTGCCTCAACCTGCCATGAAATTGATCTACCAGGATATTATGGTTCAGGCATTGCCGAGACGAGCTGGTTCATTGCTCAAAAAAGATGCCATCAAAAACTGGGCAAAGAAATCCTTCAATGAACCAATCGGCTGGAAGGGTGTTTATCCGCTGGACGAGTTAAGGGATGATCATGTTGGAGAAGGGAAGGAGCACGCGATAAGAAAGTCTGAAATCATAGACCTTACCAGCAATTACAAAAAGGGGAAGCTGGAATGGAATGCCCCTCCGGGTGATTGGATCATTGTCAGGTATGGTTATACCTGCACGGGAGCCAAAACATCCACCAACAGCGATGGTTGGTCAGGTTTGTCGGTCGACCATCTCAATCCGCAGGCTTTTGAACTCTTTGCCAATACCGTGATCGAACCTTTGATCAAGACCGCCCAATCCGTGGGCAACAGTGTTAAATTCCTTCAAACCGATAGTTGGGAAATGGGGGTTGTTAGCTGGACCAACCAGTTTCCTGCCGAATTCAAAAGATTCAGGGGATATGACCTGCAAAGTTATATGCCTGTCTTGACAGGTCGAATCATCGAGACAAGGGATGAATCGAACCGCTTTCTGCATGATTTTCGCCGGACTGTCGGGGATTGTGTGGCAGAGAACCACTACCGGCTCTTTTACAACCTCGCACACAAATATGGAATGGGCATCCACCCCGAGTCGGGTGGTCCGCATTCGGCACCCGTCGATGCATTGGGTATCATGGGCATCAGTGATTTCCCGCAAGGAGAATTCTGGGCAGTAGCCAACACCCACCGCATCAAGGATGATGAACGGCTCTCTGTCAAACAGAGCGCCTGCGTAGCCCATACCAACGGCAAGCGGTTTGTTGCCGCCGAAGGACCAACCAGCATTGGACCCCAATGGGAACGTTCACCCAAGGATCTGAAAGCCAATATAGACCGCGTCTTTTGTTCGGGTGTCAACCGGATTGTCTGGCATACCTTTACCTCCTCTCCCAAAGAGTTTGGCTTGCCGGGCAACGAATACTTCGCCGGTACGCACCTTAACCCAAATGTCACCTGGTGGAAGCAATCCAAAGATTTTATCAGCTACCTCGACCGCTCCAGTTTTCTGCTTCAACAGGGGCTTTATGTGGCTGATGTACTCTTCTATTATGGCGACGATGTGCCAAATTTTGTCTTTTTGAAGGAGGATCTTCCGGAACTTAATTTTGGATACGACTGGGACAAATGTTCCAAAGAGGTGATACTGAACCGTACCTCCGCTGAAAACGGGAAAATTGTATTGCCCGACGGAATGAGCTATCGGGTGCTGATGCTGGCTCCCGAAAAATCGATCGATTTGAATGTGCTGAAGAAGGTTGAATTACTCGTAAAATCAGGTGTTACAGTAGTGGCACCACGACCCGAGAAGGCATCCGGCCTGGCAGGATTTCCCGAGAGCGACAAGGCGCTGAAGAAAATCACGGATCGCCTGTGGGGCAGGATTGATGGCAAACAGATTACCGAAAACAGGGTGGGCAAGGGCCGCGTCATATGGGGCCAAAATATCAACAATGTCTTGGCTGGCATGAATGTTCAACCCGATTTTTCCTTCGTGGGCAACAACAAGACAGCGCTCGATTACATTCACCGAACAACCGATCAGTCGGAGATCTATTTCGTAGCCAACAGGTTTGCGCGCAAGGGGATTGATGATTTTGAATACAGGTACCTGACCTCCCTGCCCGACCGGTATGAACAGGTCATTGGCCGGTTCAGGGTTACAGGGAAAACACCTCAGCTTTGGAATCCTAAAACGGGCGAAACGACTACGGTGCTTACCTACCGGGAAGAGGAGGGTTATACGTTGGT
>CAZVTL010000268.1:0-774 GCA_964630075.1 uncultured Tangfeifania sp. | reverse complement strand
TACCCTGGAGCCCGATGGATCGATTTTTGTGGTTTTTACAGCGGATGCACCCATCAGGCACATCACCGCCATTCAAAAAGAGAACAAAAGTATTTTTCCCGTGAATGAGCTGGAGGTCAGAGATTTTTCATGTATCACGGCTGAGGTCAGGGAAGGTATTAAAACGTTGATAGTGGGCGTCCCCGGAACCTATACGCTGACATGGTCGGATGGCAGAAAAGAGGTGATTAAAGCCGATCAAAAGTTGACTGAATCAGTGTTGGAGGGCAGTTGGACGGTTCATTTCGATCCGAAATGGGGTGGTCCTGAACGCATTGAGATGAGCCAGCTCAAATCCTGGATCAAATTTGATGAACCGGGAATCAAGTACTATTCCGGAACTGCTACCTATGCCAAATCGTTTGTGCTTACCGAAAATGAAACAAAGGGCAAACAGGTGCTACTTGACCTGGGCAATGTACAGGAGATGGCTTCCGTGAAGGTGAACGGAACACAACTACAGGTCATCTGGAGTGCCCCATTCCGGTACGATGTCACGCGGTATGTCAAGACAGGCGGCAACAAACTGGAGGTTGAAGTGGTCAACATGTGGCCCAACCGGCTGATAGGGGATGCGGGACTACCTGTGGAGCAAAGGCTGACCAAAACCAATATCAACAAATTCGATGGTGCCGACAGGGAGAAATACCTTCGCGAATCAGGCTTGCTGGGACCCGTAAAGATTATTTTACCTGCTCAACTTCACAGTAATCTCCCAGATTGAGCAACTCAACC
>CAZVTL010000267.1:688-5266 GCA_964630075.1 uncultured Tangfeifania sp. | reverse complement strand
AAAAGGTCAATAATTATTTCTGCTTTTGGATAATTTCATAAGAGAAACCCCAGAGTAACACAGAGTTGGAAAATCGCTTGCGATTTTCGCTCTGTGCTCCTCTTTTTTTTCTCAAATAATTTGCAGCAAGCGCCAATTTCAAAGTTATTTTTAAATTTCAATGTGGAGTAATAAATCCTCTGTGTAAGAATTTTAAACACCTTCTCAGAATTCTGCGATAATTGTTTGACTGCCAATCACCTCCTGACAGAGCTCTACGTTAACTTTTGTTCCAACCGGTAAATAGATGTCCACCCTTGAGCCAAATCGGATAAAGCCCAATTCGTCGGCCTGGGTAATTTTTTTGCCTACTGCAGAATAGGTAATGATTCGCTTGGCTACTGCGCCGGCAATCTGCCTGACCAACACTTCCGTGCCATCGGCCATCTTGATCACGGTAGTTGCCCTTTCATTTAGGGTGGAGGATTTTGGCAGATAGGCAGCCATAAAGTGTCCGCTGTGGTGCTTGAAATAGGTCACCTCACCGGGAACAGGATTCCAGTTGATGTGCACATTGTATACTGACATAAAGACCGATACCTGAAGCCTTTTATCTTTGAAGTATTCATTTTCAGTAGTTTCCTCAATGGCCACGATACAGCCGTCAGCAGGGGAGAGAACCGAGTTGGGAATTGCATTTATCTCCCGGTTGGGAAAGCGAAAAAAACGGATACTAAGTACCAGCAGGGGTAAAGTGGACAACAGTATGAAAACACGGAAAACAGTTTCACCGGTTAATCCAACCAGGTAATTGACTGTGAGCCATATCAGAATTGCCGCTAAAACGATTGTATATCCCTCTTTGTGTATTCTCATCACCTTTTTCCGTTAAGTGTCGCAAAAATAGTGATTAATTTTGAATTACTCCATGAAGTGTACGAGCAGGTAGACAAAAGGAGAGGCAAATAGGATGCTGTCGAACCGGTCAAGCAGTCCGCCATGGCCTGGCAGGAATTTACCCGAATCCTTTACCCCCAGGTTTCGCTTGATCATCGATTCAACCAGATCGCCCAGGGTACCGGTGATGGTCACGATGGTGGCCAGAAGAAGCATGAATAGGGTATCGAATTTGGGGAAATAGTGGTGCAGGACGAGGGCCAGCATGATGGCCAAAAACCAGCCGCCAAAGAAACCTTCCCAGCTTTTCTTGGGCGAGATTCTTTCGAAGAGCCTGTGTTTTCCGAAAGTGACGCCAAACAGGTAAGCGCCTGAATCATAGGCCCAGATCAGGATGAATAGGAATACGAAAAGGGTAGGATCATATTTCAGCTCTGCAGGCGCATCCGGAAATACGAAGTAATTGAAAAGGGAGAAGGGATAGACAATGTAAAGAATCCCAAAAATAGTTACGGCAATGTTCTCGAGGGAGTTTTTTTTGGCTCTGTAGAGTTCAATGGCTGGTATGACAAATAGTCCTGTAAGGAAGATCCCCAAAAGATTGACGGTGATGATGCCTTTCAAATGAAGAAAGGTAAATGCAAATATGAGCACCCCCAAAGTGATTCCCACGCTGCGTTGGGGTGAGATTCCGGCTGTCCGGGCCAGTTGATAGAACTCCCTGAGTATAAATGCCGAAAAAACGGCAAAGAGGAGGGCAAAACTCCATGGACCCCAAAGTATGGCTCCCAATAGTACCGCTGCAAAGAGCAGTCCGGAGATGCTCCTCTTTTGAAGTTCTTTCAAATTTCTCCTTGTATTAGATTCTCCAGGATCCGCAGTGCCTCCATTTCATCTGCCTCTTCGATGTACAATTCAACATCTCCAAAGGACGTGTAGGATGAATCTTTCTGATTCATGATCACACCATTGATGCCATTTTCAGCCAGCAAATCCCGGGCGATGGTTACTTTGAATTCGTCGCCCGAAAAATAGACTTTTTTCCAGTTTTTTTCCATATCCGAAAACTGTTATGCAACAGTATCGTTGTTCTCTGCTGCGTTTACAATGACTTCTTCGGCTTTTACCTCCTCCTTGGCTTTGTTCCATGGCCTTGGACCAAATACATGCTCCAGGTCTTCGGTGAAAATTACCTCCCGCTCGAGCAACAGTTCTGCCAGTTTTTTGTGCCCTTCCGCATTGGTGGTCAGAATTTGCTTCGCTCTTTCGTACTCCTTGTTGATGATTACATTGACCTCAGCATCTATGACTTCGGCTGTTTTCTCGCTGTAAGGCTTGTTAAATGCATAATCCGACTGTCCGGATGAATCATAGTAACTTACTTTTCCTATTTTGTCGCTCATGCCGAAATAGGAGACCATGGCAAAGGAGGTTCTGGTTACCTTTTCCAGGTCGTTTTGGGCTCCGGAGGAGACAGAGGAGAAGATCAACTCTTCGGCGGCCCGGCCTCCGAGCGTCGAACAAATTTCATCCAACAACTGTTCCTTGGTAGTTATGGACCGCTCTTCGGGCAGATACCAGGCTGCGCCCAGCGCTTTCCCACGGGGAACAATGGTCACTTTTACCAAAGGATGGGCATGTTCGAGCAACCAGCTAACAGTGGCGTGACCGGCTTCATGGTAAGCGATGGTGGCCTTCTCGTTGACGGTAATGATCTTGTTTTTCTTTTCGAGTCCGCCAATGATCCTGTCTACCGCATCGAGGAAATCCTGTTTTTCGACCACTTCCTTCATTTTCCTTGCAGCTATCAAGGCAGATTCGTTGCATACGTTGGCAATGTCTGCGCCTGAGAAGCCAGGCGTTTGCTTGGCCAGGAATTCTACATTCACATCTTCACCCAATTTCAACGGACGAAGGTGAACCTGGAAGATCTCCTTCCGGTCGGTCATATCGGGCAGTTCCACATGGATCTGGCGGTCGAAACGTCCGGCACGCATCAGTGCCCTGTCAAGAATATCGGCACGGTTGGTGGCCGCAAGGATGATGACCCCCGAATTGGTGTCGAATCCATCCATCTCTGTCAGCAGCTGGTTCAATGTATTTTCGCGCTCGTCGTTGGAACCCATGTTGGGGTTGCGCCCACGGGCTCGGCCGATGGCATCAATTTCATCGATGAAGACGATACAGGGTGATTTTTCTTTGGCTTGTTTGAAGAGGTCGCGTACCCTGGAGGCACCAACACCCACAAACATTTCGACAAAATCAGATCCCGACATGGAGAAGAAGGGAACCTCCGCCTCGCCGGCTACAGCCTTGGCAAGCAATGTTTTACCTGTTCCGGGAGGACCTACCAGAAGGGCCCCTTTCGGTATTTTCCCCCCAAGTTTGGTATATCTGTCAGGATTCTTCAGGAACTCTACGATCTCCTGGATCTCCTGTTTGGCTTCCGCCAGTCCGGCTACTTCCTTGAAGGTGGTTGAAACCCTGGATTCTTTGTCGAAAACTTTTGCCTGGGATTTCCCGACACTGAAGATATTGCCTGCTCCGCTACCGCCTTTGCTCATCCTGCGGAAGATCCAAAAGTAGAAGAGTACCAGGATCAGGATAGGAAATACCCACCCGAAGATCTCGGAAAAATAGTTGGTTCGGGTTTCATAGGTCAGGATTACGCGGGAGTTTTCACCCACCTCCTCCTGTGTTTTTTCAAGGTTCGATTCAAAAACATCCACCGAACCAATGTTGAAGGTAAAATGAGGTCCTGTTTTTGCGGGTTCAGATATTCCTTGCGTCAATTTAGCCTTGTACTTTTCGTAGGAACTCTCTTTCAAATATATTTCTGCCTCTGTTTTGTTGACGATCACGATCTTTTCGACATCCCCATTTTTCAACATCGTATTTTTGACTTCACGCCAGTTCGTTTCGACGGGCTTTCCGCTTGTTCCGTAAACGAAATTGATGTAGACAATGGCAATGAGTATGATCCCATAGATGTAAATGGGATTGAACTTGAATGCGGAGGGTTTGTTGTTGTTGCCCATTGGGGACTTGTTTGTTTTGTTGCTCCTCGGACCTTTTGTATTGGGTTTCTTTTCTGCCATAACAATTTAAATGTCAGCTTCAATGTTGTAAATAGTACCATCTCCCCAGAGTGATTCCAGATCGTAAAACCTCCTGAAAGGTTCCTGAAAAATGTGAACCATTACATTCACATAATCCAGCAATATCCATTGTGCATTCTGAAATCCATCCTGACGCCAAACCTGCTCTGAAGCAAGTTCCTCAACGCTCTCCTCCACGGAACGGGCGATGGCGTCCACGTGTGTAGTAGAACTGCCGTGACAGATGATAAAATTGTCGCACGATGCATCTCCTTCAGCGGAGAGGTCAATGTTCACAATTTCTATCCCTTTCTTTCGACGGATCCCTTCGATAATGGCATCCACCAGATCGAAGCGGCTCTTCCCACCTGCGTTTTGCGTCATAGATTCTTTTGTCAACACAAAGATAGTTGTTTTAACTCATTCCAAAAAAACTCTTTAGGTGCCTGATCTTCCGAAATCATATAACTTTGCCGAAAAATTTCAGCCAAGAAATGATAGGATCCACCATCGTACACCTGGACAGTGTAGACTCGACCAATAACTATGCCGCGAAGGCGTTGCTGACAAAAAGTCTGAATGAGGGTACTGTATTTGTTGCTGC
>CAZVTL010000267.1:0-678 GCA_964630075.1 uncultured Tangfeifania sp. | reverse complement strand
GTCAGGAAGCGGGAAGGGGGCAGGCAAACTCATCCTGGGAGAGTGATGCCGGACTAAACCTGACCTTTAGCATCGTACTTTATCCTGCTCAGGTTGAAATTGCCAGGCAATTTTCTCTATCCCAGGCTATTTCGCTGGGAGTAGCCGATTTTTTAGACCAATTTGTTGGCGGAGTTGCAATCAAATGGCCCAACGACATCTATGTATCCGATAAAAAGATCGCAGGTATTTTGATTGAGACGGCCATCAGTGGAGGAAAATTCTCAAATGCAATAGTTGGAATTGGCTTGAATGTCAACCAGGAAAAATTTGTTTCTGATGCCCCGAATCCTGTTTCGCTCAGAAATTTGACGGGTGAAAACTATGACCTTACCAGGATGTTGAACCTTTTGTGCTATGCGCTTGACAAGAGATACCACTCACTGATAACGGGCAATCAGAACTCCATTCGATCTGATTACGAACAACTGCTTTTCAAAAAGGGAATCTGGGCCCGCTACAAGGATGAAGTTTCAGATTTTGATGGAATGATCGCAGGCGTAGAATTGGATGGGAAATTAGTGATTGAAACGAGGAGTGGCAATACAAGGGGTTATTACTTCAAAGAGGTTGCTTTTGTCTGAGAAAGTGCCTAAAGTGACTAGAGTGAACTAAAGTGACTAAAGTTGGGGACTCCCT
>CAZVTL010000266.1:0-5268 GCA_964630075.1 uncultured Tangfeifania sp. | reverse complement strand
GCGATTTTCCAACTCTGTGTTACTCTGGGGTTTCTCTCATGAAATTACCCAATTGCAGAAATTGCCAAAACCCAGTCATGTTTGATTAGTAGACATTTATTCTCTGTGTCAAAAATTTAAACATACGAAGCGATGATGCTAAAAATAGTTAACCCTTTTACGTTTGAAAGTGAAATAGGTTAATATTTTAATATTTGTAATGCATTCCGTTGATTTTGGTAATGAACCCAATAATTTCTTACTTTGTAGGGAGCGTAAAACCTGCATTTTGCCATGGGGCTTCAAACAAGTACAAAGCTGGTGCGGCCATACCCTTCAACTGATAAATAAACTACCCATGATCGAATCCTTCATTTACAGGGGGCAACCCGACAAGAAATCAATCATCTCCCGGCAGGGTGATTTTACCTACAGGCAATTTTTTCAGCAAATGGAGTATTATGCACGTTTGTTTGAAACAAGGGGATATACAAAGGTTGCCATCTATGCTGAAAACCGGGTGGAGTGGATGTTTGCCTTTTATGCAGCATTGCAAAACAACTGCATCGCCGTTCCCATCGACTTTATGGCCTCTCCCGACGATGTAGCCTACATGATTGACGACTGTCAGCCGGAACTGATCTTCATCAGTGAAGCGATGAATGAGTCGTACGATAAGGTAAAGGCCAAATGCAGCCACCAGCCAGAAGTGGTCATCTTCGAGAATCATCCGCTTGTAAATGAATATCCTGAATCCCAGTGGATTGGTCCGGAAGAGCATGACACAACCGCTGTCATTATCTATACCTCCGGAACCACAGGCAGTCCCAAAGGGGTAATGCTCTCCTACACCAACCTGATTGCCAACATCAAGGCCGTGGTGGATGCGAAAATTTTCCATGAGGAGAGCCAGGTGCTTGTTTTACTTCCGTTGCACCATATCTTTCCGCTGCTGGGCTCCATGATTGTGACCCTCTACTCAGGCGGAACAACCGTGGTATCTCCCTCGATGCAATCGACCGATCTGATGAAAACACTTGCAGACAATTCCGTCACTGTATTCATTGGGGTTCCGAGGCTTTATGAGTTAATTTACAGGGGACTGATGGCCAAAATCAACAAAAGTTTTCTGGCCCGAACCTTTTTGAAACTCGTTTATGCCACCAAAAGCAGGAAACTGGGGAAGACACTCTTCAAGAAGGTTCACAAAGGGTTGGGTGGTCACCTGAAGTTCATGATTGCAGGGGGGGCTGCCCTCAACAAAGAGGTAGGCACCTTCTTCTATGCCATCGGATTCGACATCCTGGAGGGGTTTGGCATGACGGAAGCAGCGCCAATGATCACCTTCCCGCGTCCCGGTAGGGTAAAAATCGGATCCACCGGGGAAGCATTGCCCGGCATGACCGTCGAGATTAGGGAGGGTGAGATTGTGGCAAAGGGTCCGAATGTGATGAAGGGTTACTACAACCGGCCGGAAGAGACCGCCGAAGTATTGAAGGATGGATGGCTCTATACCGGTGACCTTGGACGTTTCGACGAGGAGGGATTCCTCTACATTACCGGCCGGAAGAAGGAGATCATCGTACTTCCCAATGGAAAGAATATCAACCCCGTCGAAATCGAGCAAAAACTGGAGTTTTACTCCAAAGCCATCAAGGAAGCAGGGATCTTTATCCACAAGGAGATGCTGCATGCAGCCATTGTTCCCGACCTGAAATTCTTGACAGACAACGGTATCACCGACATGAACCAATACTTCAGGGAAGAGGTAATCTCTCCGTTCAACGCTGAACTAAGCTCCTACAAACGGATCATGCAGTTTACCCTACTCAAGACTGATCTGCCAAGAACCCGACTCTCCAAACTGCAACGGTTCAAGTTGGAGGAGCTGATTCACGACACTGAAAACAAGAAGAGCAAACAGGAGGATCCGGAAACGGCCGAATACCAGGCGGTCAAGAGCTTTATCGAGAGCCAGGTCGACATGGATGTCTCTCCCGACGACCACCTTGTTTTCGACATTGCCATGGATTCCCTTGCCAAGATGAGCCTGATCGATTTCATCGAGCAGACCTTCGGCATCAAATTTGAAGAGGAGCAGCTGCTCAAATTTCCCTCCATCGCCAAGATAGCCGAACACATAAAGGCCAACAAACTGTTCCACAAGGAGGAGACTGCCACCTGGTCTGGCAACCTCAAAGAAGATCAGACTGTTGAGTTGCCAAAATCCTCCTTCCTGTTGAAATTCATCGTCTCATCGGTACGCGGCTTCTTTGGCCTCTTTTTCAAATTCGAGGTCAAAGGGATCGAAAATATCCCGGCAGGGCCCTGCTTCTTTGCCCCCAACCACCAAACCAAGCTGGATGCCTTCCTGGTACTCTCCTGCCTCGACAAGAAGACCCTGAAGGATACCTACTCCTATGCCAAGAAGGACCATGTCAAGAGCCGCATCCGGCAATACCTGGCCCGGCGGACCAACATCATTGTGATGGACCTTGCCAAAGAGCTGAAAGAGTCGATCCACAAAATGGCTGAGGTGGTGAAACTGGGCAAGAAAATACTCATCTTCCCCGAGGGTACCCGTACGCTAAACGGTAACTTTGGCGACTTCAAGAAGACCTATGCCATCCTGAGCAGCGAACTGAACGTGCAGATCGTACCGGTCGCCATTTCCGGCGCCTATGAAGCCATGTCCTCGGGAAAGAAAAAGATCAAATCAGGCTCGAAGATTGTGGTTGAATTTTTGCCCCCCATACAACCTGCCGGGATGACTCCGGAAGAGCTGAATTTACTGGTAAGAAACCAGCTTCAGGAGCATGTCGATTTGAATTCAAAAACAATTTAACCATTTATCTTCTTGTGATGCGCAATATCTATCTCATACTGTTTCTCTACCTGGGTGCTCTTCTCTTCTCGGGTTGCAGCTCCAATGTGGCCGACGATCCCACCAGTGAGGTGAAGGACAAGTACCTGGTTGGATATACTTTTGTAAAGTCGGTTACAGTGGCAGAGGTTAAAAATTGGTTTGCCCCCTATCAATCCATCTACCCTGATGTGGCAGAGATACTTCCGGCTGTAAAATATGGAATGAAAGTATATTCCGTCACCTACAATACCACCCTGGGAACCAAGAAACTGGTAGCCTCCGGACTGGTCTGCATTCCCGAGGGAGGGGGAACCTGGCCCCTGCTCAGTTTCCAGAACGGGACCAGCACGGTGAACGCCAATTCCCCTTCCCTGAGCCCTTCCAGTTATATGGTCCAGTTGATCTCCGGATTCACCGCTACCGGATTCGTGGTGGTACTGCCGGATTACCTGGGATTCGGCTCCTCAACCGAGGTTTTCCATCCCTATCTCCACAGGGAATCGACCGTTACCTCCATCCTCGATCTCTTCAGGGCAGTCAAGGAGATGGGTGCCAAGTCAGAACTGAAGATGAAACTCTCGTCTGATCTCTACCTGATGGGCTACTCGCAGGGAGGGCTCTCCACCATGCAGCTGCACAAGGCCATCGAGACCAGCTACAGCAGCGAGTTCAACCTGAAGGCGGTGGGTGCCGGTGCCGGGCCCTACAACCTCTCACTGATCACGGAACAGATCGCTACGACCACCACCTATCCCCAACCCTATTACATCGCCTACATCATGAAGGGATTCAAGTCGGTCGGGGCATTTCAAAATCCCTATACCGATTTCTTTAATGAGCCCTATGCCGCGAAAATCGATGGCCTTTTCAACGGCACCAACAGCGGAGGGGCGATCAATGGGCAGCTCACCAACAACATGACCCAGCTCTTCACCCCTGAATTCAGGAGTACCCTGACCACCGGCGCCAAATACAAGGAGATGCGGGATGCCCTTGCCGCCAGCAGTGTAACGGCCTGGAAAATCAAGACCCCGCTGGTGCTGACCCACGGACTGGTCGACACGGATGTTACCCCGCTCATGTCGCAGCAGCTCTACAACGATTTGGTCAAGCTGGATTCCTCGCTGCCGGTAACCTATATTCCCATGGCTGGGTTTGACCATGGCGGCGCCAGTGCACCGTCGCTGGTCAATTTCGTCAAAAGATTTCTGGTCATCAGGGGGAATTAGTACCCGGAAGTTGAAGGCGAAAAGTGAAAAAGGTTTGAAGGGTTTGAAGGGTTTGAAATGTTTGGCAGCCTCTAATATAACTTCTCACTTTGTTTTACGCTGTGCAACTCCGTGCTTCTCTGTGTATCTCTGTGTAATATTTTAATTGCATGACCATGATCAACATCCGAAGAGTCGAAGAATACGATATTCCGGCGATGACGGCTGCCAGGCTGGCCTATCTCACCGAGATGCAGGGTGAAAGGCCAGAGTCCTACCTGCAGGAGTTGCAGCGGAACCTTCAATCCTACTTTGTGCAAGCTATGCGGGAGGGAAGCTTCTTCGCCCTGCTCGCGGAAAAGGACGGCAAGGTGGTGAGTTACGGCGGAATGGTGCTGAAAAAGATCCCGGGCGACCTGAACCAATCTTCCTACCTGGAGGGGGATATACTGAACATGTACACCCTCCCCGCATACCGCAGGCAGGGGTACTCCTCCATGATCCTCCAACAGTTGTTAACAGAAGCCAAAACCATGGGTGTCAGCAAGGTGGCGCTCCACTGTTCCAGGGATGGCGAGCCCCTTTACCGGAAGTTTGGATTTGGGGATCCGGTTTATCCTTACCTGGAGTTGGGGATTCATGAGGATAAAGGTTAAAGGATAAAGAGGGAAAGGATATTTACTTCAATATTCGGGAGTGGCCTGTTATCATCTTCATTGTCCTTTTTTGTGCCTGCATTCTTCCGTCATTAAGTTCTAACTCATTTTTCCGTCCTTCCTTCTTTCTTCCATTTTTGTCCAAAATAGCTTAACTTTAAGAGACACATAAAAGTTAAGTGCATGGGAAACAAGGCAGAAATAGAACTTCGGTATTCAATTTACGAGACAGAGCCGGTTGTAAAACTGATCTTTGCGTACGATTCTGACTTGATTCGATTGTTGATAGCACACACAAAAGTCAGGTGGAGCAATACCCTGCAAGGATGGTATATTCCATGTTCCGTGTTCCATCCCGAAAATTCAAACATGATTTTGGAGAAGCCTATTACCTGCATGCGAAAAGTGATCAGGCAGCTGCTATTTTGGAAAATATCCAATACAGGCGCACCGCCAATGGCAAGAACCGGCCCACCGGTCCCTTTGACAATTTGTAGAAAAAAATCAGTACATTCGAAAAGTATCAACACTTAATAATCCTTACAAACCCACTCAATTT
>CAZVTL010000265.1:0-5317 GCA_964630075.1 uncultured Tangfeifania sp. | reverse complement strand
ATTCAACTTAACATTCAAGAACAAATATGACAACACTTAAGAATTATATCAACGGACAATGGGTGGAGAGCAAAAGCAAAACCTCGCTGGATGTCATCAATCCGGCTACAGGACTGTCCATCGCAAAAGTGCCGGCAGGTTGCAGGGAAGATATCTCCGAAGCAGCTGAATTGGCCCAGGCGGCGGCCAAAGCCTGGAGAAATACGCCTGCCACACAAAGGGTCCAGTACCTCTTCAAAATGAAGCAAATACTGGAGGCCAATACGGAGGTGATTGCCGAAATCTGCACGAAAGAGTGTGGCAAGACCTATGCCGAATCCAAGGCGGAGATGGTCAGGGCCGTCGAAAACATTGAAGTTGCCTGCGGCATTCCGACACTCATGCAGAGTCAGTTCTCCGAAGACATCGCCACAGGGGTGGATGAATTTGTCATTCGCCAGCCCCTGGGTGTGGGCGCCTGCATCTCCCCTTTCAACTTCCCCATCATGATCCCGTTTTGGTTCATGCCCTATGCCATTGCCTGCGGAAATACCTATATCGTCAAGCCATCGGAGAAGGTTCCAATGACCATGGCAAAAATCTTTGAACTTTTTGAAGCCGTCAATCTGCCCAAAGGGGTGTTGAACATGGTGCACGGCGGCAGGGAGACCGTGGATGCCATTCTGGAACATCCCTTCATCCCTGCCATTAGTTTCGTTGGTTCCACGCAGGTAGCCAAACATGTTTACCAAACCGGTACACTGAACGGGAAGCGGGTACAGGCACAGGGAGGAGCCAAAAATGCCGTGGTGGTCATGCCGGATGCCGATGAAGAGACCACCGTAAAAATCATCTCAGACAGTGCATTTGGATGCGCCGGACAGCGGTGCCTGGCTGCCTCGGTGGTCATCACGGTAGGTGATTCGGCAAAAACCATCACATCCAAATTGATTGCGGCAGCCCAAGCCAAAAAAACCGGCAATGGCATGGCTCCGGATGTTGACATGGGGCCGGTTATTACCAAAGAGAGCAAGGATCGGATCGAATCGCTGATCCAGTCAGGAATTGATGAGGGTGCCGAACTATTGCTGGATGGAAGGAATCCGGCGGTTCCGGGTTTTGAGGATGGCTATTTTGTTGGCCCTACCATCCTGGGAAAAGTCAGTACAAGGAGTCAGGTATATACCACAGAAATTTTCGGTCCTGTACTGAGTATCATTGAGGTTGCTACCCTGGATGAGGCCATCGATGTGATCAACCAAAACCGCTATGGAAATTCTGCCTGCATCTTCACCAGCAGCGGATCTGCAGCAAGAAAATTCAGACACAACGCCATGGCCGGCAACATCGGTGTGAACATTGGCGTAGCAGCACCCATGGCCTTTTTCCCCTTTAGCGGATGGAAGGAGAGCTTCTTTGGGGATCTACACGGACAATCTGCGCAGGCGGTAGAGTTTTATACCCAAACCAAAGTGGTGATCGAGCGCTGGAACGACGAATGGACCCGGAAATTTTGACAGTAAAAGCAACAATTGTGTCGCGCAAAGAACGCCAGGAACGCAAAGAAAAGAGGATGAAAATTTGTATAACCGTATGATCTTGCACAGCAGAATAAAAATACAACAGTGTGTGAGACTTGACAGTGAACATAGCATCAAATTATTGCATTAACCTAAAAGTATTCAATATGATAAAAATTGCCAATGCCCCCTGCTCATGGGGAGGTTTAGAGTTCGAACTGGAGGGTAAAGCCGCAGGATTTGAACAGGTGCTGGATGAAATCAGGGAGACCGGCTATGCGGGAAGTGAACTGGGCGACTGGGGTTTTATGCCCACGGAGCCTTCTGAGCTTAAGAAGGAGCTGGACAAACGCAAACTGTCGATGGTAGGTGCATTCGTGCCGGTCTTTCTAAAAGATCCAGCCAAGCACCAGGCAGGCGCAGCAGCCGCCGTAAAAACAGCCAAACTGATGGCTGATGCCGGATACACCGAAGCTTTTATTGTACTTGCCGATGACAATGGCTCCGTACCCGAAAGGACCCTAAATGCAGGAAGAGTAAAAGCAGGAATGGGCCTGAGTGCCGACGAGTGGAAAACATTCGCCGAAGGTGCAGATTATGTTGCCAGGGAGGTGAAGGACAAAACCGGATTGCGTACGGTTTTTCACCACCACTGCGCCGGATATGTTGAGACTCCTGACGAAATTGACACATTGATGGCCTTGACCGATCCAGCTTTGCTGGGTCTGGTGCTGGATATGGGACATTGCAAGTTTGGCGGAGGCGATCCATTGACCTGCCTGGTCAAACACCAGTCGCGCATTTGGCACATTCACTTCAAGGATTGCCACGCTCAACTGGCAGAGCAATCCCGAACAGCGGGATGGGACTATTTCAAATCCGTGGGAAGTGGTGTCTTTTGTGAACTGGGCAAAGGTTCTGTCGATTTTAAATCCATTGTAGCCGAATTGCAAAAGCAACAATACAATGGTTGGATCGTTGTGGAGCAGGATGTACTGCCCGGCATGGGAAATCCCAAAATTTGTGCCAGGAACAACCGTGACTACATCCAATCGTTGGGTATTTGAAACAAGAACTTAATAAAACTGAAACTATTCCGTAATGAGAAACATGGTTCTTCACTTCGGCAAATTTCAGGAATAGCACTACCGCACATTTAATAACAAAGCCTTCTATATGAAAAAGTTAAAATTAGGTGTTATCGGTACAGGGCGCATTGGCAAGGTTCACATTGCCACCCTTGTACAAAATGTTCCGCAAGCAGAAGTAATTGCTGTTGCGGATGTGAACCTCGCTGGAGCTACTGAAGTAGCGCATGCTTTTGGCATTTCAACCGTTTTCAGCAGTTACAAAGAGGTAATCAACCACCCGGAGGTAGAGGCAGTCGTAATCTGCTCCCCTACCGACACGCACGCACAGTACATTGTGGAAGCGGCCCAGGCAGGAAAACACATCTTTTGCGAAAAACCGGTCGACCTTTCCCTGCCTGTCATTCAAGGGGCTCTGGATGCCGTGGCAAAAGCAGGAGTAAAACTGATGGTGGGTTTCAACCGCCGCTTTGATCCCAACTTTGCGAAAATCAAACAACTGGTTGTGGAGGGAAAAATTGGCGATCCGCACATCCTCAAAATTACCTCCCGTGATCCTGCCCCACCGCCGGCTGAATACAGCGCAGTATCCGGAGGGATGTTTATGGACATGACGATTCACGATTTCGACATGGCCAGGTTCATCGTTGGCAGTGAAGTAACCGAAGTTTATGTCAAATCAGCGGTGCTGGTAGATGAAGCCATAGGCAAAGCCGGTGATGTGGATACAGCCATCATCACATTGACCTTTGCCAATGGTGCAATCGGTGTCATCGACAACAGCCGAAAAGCCGTATACGGCTACGACCAACGGGTAGAGATTTTTGGTTCAAAGGGAATGGCCTCAGCCGACAACAACTTCCCCGAGAATCACCGATATTATGCTGGCGATGGTGTGCACAGCTCACTCCCTCTGAATTTCTTCATGGACAGGTACCTGGAAGCCTATGCCAATGAGATGAAGATCTTCTGTGATGCAGTAGTCAATGACCTGCCACTTCCCGTATCCGGAGAGGATGGATTGAAATCGGTGGCCATTGCCATGGCTGCTAAAAAATCGACCCTGGAACAACGACCGGTAAAGCTCAGTGAGCTCTTCGATTGACAATAAGAACAAAACCAAATATGTAATACAATTAAAAAAGTAGCTTTTATGAAAAAATCAAGATCAATCACCCCTCCTCATCAGAGGGAAAGGATTTCACTCCTTCGAAAGCTGAATTTCATTTTAATATTTTCAGTTGTGATGACCACTGCTGCAATGGCCAGGCCTGCCGCCACCTCTCCGGATGGGAAGATGGAACAGTCGGCCCAGCAGAAGAAAAAGCAGGTCTCAGGTAAAGTGGTGGATTCAGACAAACTGCCTTTGCCCGGTGTAGGCATCGTAGTGAAAAATACGACCATCGGGACCTCTACAGATATGGATGGAAATTTTCAACTGGACATCCCTGAAAGTGCAGAGATTCTCCAGGTTTCGTTTGTAGGAATGAAAACCCAGGAGATAGCCGTAGCCGGCAAATCAAACTTCAACATTACGATGGTCAGCGATGCGATCGGTCTGGAAGAGGTTGTTGCCGTTGGTTATGCTACCCAGAAGAAGAAGGATATCACAGGAGCTGTCTCCTCTGTTACCAGCTCGGACTTTAACAAGGGAGTCATGAGTTCACCCGAACAATTGCTACAGGGGAAAGCCTCCGGGGTAAATGTTACCTCCGCAAGTGGAGCTCCCGGAAGCGGCCAGCGAATCATCATCCGTGGACAGGGTAGTCTTCGCCAGGGAACCGGACCACTCTTCGTCATCGATGGTTTCCCGATAGGATTGGCAGGCACAGGATCTGATGCCAGCCCGCTGACCTTCATCAACCCTGAAGACATTGAGTCGATGGATATCCTCAAAGACGCTTCAGCAACAGCAATTTACGGTGCACGTGGCGCCAACGGGGTCATTTTGGTTACCACCAAAAGAGGCGCAGCCGGCACCTCCAAAGTAACGGTTGCCTCCAGTGTCGGATTTGGGAAAATTGCCCACAAAATGCCCGTATTCAGCGCAGATGAATTCCGCAAACAGGTTGTGGCAATTGGAGGTACACTCAACGACAAGGGTGCCGATACCGACTGGCAGGATGTGCTTACAAGAACAGCAGTCACCAACGACCACAACCTGATCCTCAAAGGAGGCAGTCAAAAGACCAACTATTATGCCTCTTTCGGTTATCTTGACCAGCAGGGGATCATCATCGCCACCGGCCTCAAACGCTACAGCGGCAGGGTGAACATTACCCAGAAGCTGATCGACGATCGTCTGAAAATTGACTACAACCTGAACGCAACCGTCGAATCAGGCGAAAATTGCAATGCCTCTACCATGGTTTCAGCCATGATCAGCGACAACCCGACCTATCCTGCCTACACCGACGGAAAACCCACCGTTTTCAATGATATTCTGAATCCACTGATTGACGCACAGTTGTACCGCAGTTTCAGTGAAAACAGAAGGATTATTGCCAACATTTCTCCCTCCTTCGAGATCATGAAGGGGTTGGTTTACAAATTAAACCTGGGATATCAAAACTCCTCCGGCGAGTACGATGGCCAGGCCATGCCGAGCACACTTCCTTTCGAACGCGGACGACTGGACCAGAATTACTCCAGTGGAAGGAATACGATCATTGAAAACTACCTTACCTACAACCAGGATTTTGGCAACCACAACATCTCCGCCATGGCAGG
>CAZVTL010000264.1:0-5322 GCA_964630075.1 uncultured Tangfeifania sp. | reverse complement strand
GTACCTCTGTCACCGCCGCCACGGTTGAAACCACCACGATCACCACCGCCACGGTTGAAACCGCCACGATCGCCACCACGATTGAATCCACCGCCGCCGCCGCCACGGTTGAAACCACCGCCGCCACCGCCGCCTGGACGTCTTGTGCCGTCTTTTGGTTTTTCGATAGACTCGTTTACAACGATTGTACGACCGTCAACTTCTGCACCGTTCAATTCTTCAATGGCTTTTTGAGCCTCTTCTGCATTCGGCATTTCAATAAAGCCGAAACCTTTACTCCTTCCGGAGAATTTGTCAGTAATAATTCTGGCTGAAGTCACTTCACCGTACTCCTCAAAAAATCCTTTTAATTCTGCCTCCTCCAAGCTAAATGGAAGGCTTCCTACGAAAATGTTCATAAAAAAAAACTTATTTAATGGTAAATAATCCGATGTAAAGGTAGTTATATTTTAATTCAAAAAGAGTTTTGTATATATTTTTATTTTTAATGTAAGGTTCATATAATCAGCGATTTACAAATACTTTGACTGCAGTTTTGACCGTTCCGCTACTTGTGACAGCGTTTTAATCGGAATATTGCACCGCTTTGAGAACCAGTTTTTTAGTGAAGCGCAATCCGGTAGGAAAGTTTCAGCATCAGCATATTGTTTGGTTTTTCGTGGTTGTACAATTTATTCAGATTGTAGGAGAGGTCAAAATCTCCGGTTGAAGAATCATAGAGGCGATTCTGGGACCAGACCAGGTAGAGGGTGGATCCCGGCAGGTATTCCCACCTCAATACCAGGTTCGAAAGGAATTCATTGAAGCTGAAGTTGGGATTCTCAAACTGGTAATCCGTTTTTCCATCCCTGTTCTCATCCACCTGAAAATAGTTGGAGGCATCCGGTCCTGAGATTTGCCGGTTGTCAAACGTGTGAAAGCGATCCTGGTACCTGGCATTAGTTGGATGGGTAACCATCTTTATATCCTTGTAACGACCGGTGGCAAAAAAAGGCTGTCCCCAGTATTCGATGGTGAGATTGGGCCGGAGATTGACATTGATGCGGGCAGAAACTGAAAATATCTTTTGGTCGATGGTTCCGAGCAGATACCTGGGGTCATTGTTCCAGAACTGTTCATCCACATACTGTAATTCACTCTTGCTGAATGTAAAGGAGGGTTCCAGCAAGAATTCGAGCGTACTCATTGGTTGATACCGGATGGTAGGGGAGAACATGTCCCTTGATCCCGCATGGTCATCCTGTCTGTTGTGCTGGCCCTGGTACTGGAAGGAGAGTTTCTTTCGCGTGTCCGACTCGATGTACAGCCACATGGATTTATTCCCTGGCATTAGCATGGCCGGTCCGCCGCGCAATTGGGTAGCATCGAAGCTTTCAGAATCCATGTTGAATCCGGTATGAAGGCCCCATTGGTTGGTAAACTGAATGTGCCCGTTGAAATTTCCACCTGTAAACAGGTGGGTCCCAAAGTAGTTCCAGCCATTCCATTGGTTGAAATTCAACCTGGCAGATCGCATGATTCCCTTGGGTTTGGTGAATTTATAGCCGGCCCATATGACCTGGAAGATTTCATCGGTAGAGCGGAGGTAGCCTATGTCATTGAGCTCCAGACCTGGCGATTTCCACATGGTGGCAAAAAGACAATTGAAATTTCCGCCAATTTTTGTTACCTGAAGGTTCCCCCCGTTGCCGGAAATCGAAGTGAGATTTTCGTTGTAATCGAGATGTCTTGCTCCTGGTCGCTGGAAAAAGTGGGCCGAGGAACGCTGCGTTTGTGCGATGGCCGATCTGCTTCCCTGTACTTCACTGGCAACGGCATTGAGTTGCAACAACCAGCTTTTCTGGAAGAGGTATTGCTTGAAGTCAAATCCTGCCGAACGGCCGCTCTTGTGCAATTCAGCCATGGACAGTGAGTCGTTCAATTGCCGGTCGGTCGTTGTCGCCATCAATCCGAAGATGGTATTTCCATCCCTGCTGTCTTTCTGGATCCTGCCCACAAAATAGTTGGTCAATGGCTCAACCACCTCATTTCGTGTGGTACCCCGATAGTCGATCCGGGCATTTTCTTCAGCTCCCACACTCTCAATCACTCCAACCGACCAACCTTTGGCGGTTTTTCCGGTCAGTTTGGCAGCCCCCAGGATGCGGGTGAAGTTCGGCGTCCCGGCAAATTCATCGTCCCGCAAATCCTGCTCCAGCTGAGGCCTTCTGCCTATTCTCCGCGAATAGAAGAGCTGTTCGGTCGACAAATCGCCATCCCCAAAGCCAAGTTGAAACCGGGTGATGTTGTTGCCTTCGATGAAGAAGGGGCGCTTCTCTACAAAAAAAGTCTCGTAGGCAGTCAGGTTCACCTGGGAGGGATCTGCCTCCACCTGTCCGAAATCGGGGTTGATGGTGAAGTCGAGCGTCAGGTTGTTGGTCACGCCTATTTTTCCATCCAATCCGCCATTTAGTTTGTTGTCTGAACCATCCGCAAATTTGTTCCCCTCCTCTTCCTGGTATTTGTTGACACCCGCTGTGACATATGGCGTAAGGTCGAATTGTTTCTTTGGTTTTAGCGATCCATTGAAAGCCAGTTCTCCATAATGGCGGGTAAATCCCGAAGCATTCCTGGCGATCGGTTGCCAGAGGGAGAACTCATTTTTCCTGAACAAGTTGCGGATTACCTCAAAACCCCAAACCTCCTTCGAATCCTTTTCAAACCGTAGTTGGGTCATCGGGATCTTCATCTCTGCCGACCATCCCCAACCCTGTTTTTTTGTTTTCACATACCAGATCGGGTCCCAGGTAAGGTCTTCCACATTGCCGTCTTCCGTGAAGATCTCATCCGTTTTTACCCCGGATGCCGACACAAAAAAGCCGAATGCGGTTCTGAGATCGTGGTAACTGTCGAAGGCTACCCCTACCCAGTCCCCGTCGGCCTTGTCCTTCCTTGACAACCGGCTGACAATGCTATCCGGGGCAGTGTCCAGAGCCTTGATGCCAACATAAATGAAGTCATCGTCGAACAATATCCTGAATTCGGTCTCCTGGGATGGTTTGGCATTTTCATAGGGTTCATGCTGGACGAAGCCTCCTTCCCATTTGCCTTCCCACGCCGGATCGTCCAAATCCCCATCCACCAGGATTGATGTTGAAGTTTTTTCAGCCATGTGGAGTTTTTTTGGCTGTTCCTGCGACAGGAGGGCCGTAGGAACGGCAAGTATGAAAAATATGGTTGCGGCGAAGAATCTCGTCATGAAAGCGAACTTTTTTGGTATTGTCTATAGGACGATCAACTTTGACAGTCGTTACAGCATGTGCTGCATTATTTCCAAGTTTTTGTCAAAAAAATCAAAACGGCAACTTAACTTTTTTTTTTTTCATGTAAGTTTGTACGCTCAAAAAAAGATATTGGATTATGTTTGAAAATCTTACGGATAAACTGGAACGGTCGTTCAAATTGCTGAAGGGCCAGGGTAAAATTACCGAGATCAATGTGGCTGAGACCCTGAAGGAGGTTCGCCGTGCACTGTTGGATGCGGATGTCAACTTCAAGATTGCCAAGGATTTTACCACAAGAATCAAGGACAAGGCCATTGGACAACAGGTAATAACCTCGTTGAATCCGGGACAGCTGATGGTGAAGATTGTGCACGATGAGCTGGTGGAGCTGATGGGTGGCCAGGCCGTTGATGTCAACCTGAAGGGTTCTCCGGCAATTATCCTGATGTCGGGCTTACAGGGATCCGGTAAAACAACATTTTCGGGCAAATTGGCCAACCGTTTGAAGACCAAACAGGGCAAGAATCCCCTTTTGGTTGCCTGCGACGTCTACCGCCCTGCGGCAATTGAGCAGTTGCGGATTTTGGGTGCAGCCATCCAGGTAGCCGTTTACACGGACGAAACCACCAAGGATCCTGTCAAGATTGCCAAAGATGCCATCCGGGAGGCCAAGCTGAAGGGCCACGATGTGGTATTGATCGATACCGCCGGCCGTCTCGCCATCGACGAGATGATGATGAAGGAGATCGAGGCGATCAAAAATGCGGTCAACCCACAGGAGATCCTTTTCGTGGTCGATTCCATGACTGGACAGGATGCCGTCAATACCGCCAAGGAGTTCAACGACCGGCTCAATTTCGACGGAGTAATCCTGACCAAACTGGATGGGGATACCCGCGGTGGGGCTGCGCTTTCCATCCGCTCGGTGGTGAACAAGCCGATCAAATTTGTGGGGATGGGCGAGAAGATGGATGCCATCGATGCCTTCTACCCCAGCAGGATGGCTGACCGTATCCTTGGCATGGGTGACATCGTTTCGCTGGTTGAACGGGCCCAGGAGCAGTACGACGAGGAAGAGGCAAGGAAACTCCAGAAGAAGCTGGCCAAGGACCAGTTCAACTTCGACGATTTCCTCAAACAGATACAGCAGATCAAGAAGATGGGTAACCTGAAGGATCTGGCGGGAATGATTCCCGGTATGGGCAAGGTTTTGAAGGACGTGGACATCGAAGACGATGCCTTCAAGCATGTGGAGGCCATTATCTACTCCATGACAAAGGCCGAAAGGGCCGATGCAGCCCTGATCGACGGATCCCGCCGCAAAAGGATCGCCCAGGGTTCCGGTACTTCAGTGCAGGAGGTAAACAGGCTGCTGAAACAGTTTGCCGATACCCGCAAAATGATGAAGATGGTCTCCTCCGGCGCCAACATGAAGAAGATGATGACCCAGGGGAAAGGACAACACAGATAGGAATTACGAATTACAAATTACGAATTACATATGATTACTGTAGTGGCAGTTTTTGCTTCATTTGAGGGTAATCATTTGATTGATTTTGTATTAGTTTTTTGTAACACTCATCATTAAATTCTTAATTCTTAATTCGTAATTTGTAATTCGTAATTAATAAGATATGATCTTAATTGACGGTAAAGAGATCGCCTCCATCCTGAAGCAGGAGATTGCGGAAGAGGTTGCCCAAATAGTAGCCGAAGGAAAGAAGAAGCCACACCTGGCCGCCATTCTGGTTGGTCACGACGGGGGCAGTGAGACCTACGTGGCCGCGAAGGTCAAAGCCTGCGAACTGGTTGGTTTTGAATCGACCCTGATTCGGTTTGAAGATTCGGTCACTGAAGCGGAATTGCTGCAGTGTATTGTCAGCCTCAATGAGAATCCAGCCATTGATGGGTTTATTGTACAGCTTCCATTGCCCAAACATATTTCGGAAGAGAAGGTGATCGAAACCATCGATCCCAAAAAGGATGTGGATGGATTCCATCCTGTGAATGTAGGAAGAGTGGTCGCAGGAATGCCCGCTTTTGTATCGGCTACCCCGTT